>CANEVK010000259.1 GCA_947442115.1 Bacteriovoracaceae bacterium
CTTGCCGATGTGATTAATCGCATTGATATCTGCAATGAAATGGACACCGTTATCAACCGTTTTGGTTTTGATTATGGCTGGCAAGGGGCCAGACGCATGATGTGCCAATGGAGAAGCTTTATTCAGGCCCACCCTGGTTTTACGACGACTCCAACCACTTTCTCATTAAGACTTCACCCTGTGATTATTCACCCATTGAATCTATTCAGCGATAAAGGTCCTATGGCCTGTGCAGATTTTCTGGATTTTCATTCTTATGGTGATAGCGGTGAAATTTATCGATGCGATAGACTCAAAAAATACGCAAGCCGTGGCAAAAAAGAACTCGTTTTAGGTGAGTTTGGTCAAAGCTATTTGAATCATCGCTATGATGATGAGCTTCAGCTCAAAAATACTGTCGCCTATCTTAAGAATGCTCAGAAGTGTGGATTTAAAGAAGCTCTGGCCTGGCGCTTATCAGATGTCAGACCTGGTGTGAATAAAGAGGCCCGCTACTCTTTTGAAGCCTTTGGCAAACTAAGACCTGCGTATCAAGTGATTCAAGAACACAATTTATCTCATCCAGAAAAATAAATTTTTCCTTCTCTTTTTTTCTGCAGCAATCTTCTCATTAAAAAATTTAAAGACCTCTCCTAAGATATCATACTTTACTTGTCTGTCAGCATCGAGCAGGAGCTTGACCTCAAGTCCGACCTGCTGAGCTCGTTCGGCCAGAAGTTTTGCATGACGAGGACTATGCATAAAATGATTTCCATCAGGACTCTCGATATCTGGTAAACCATTCCAAAGCACCATCGGCGCATCCTCAGCATCCATATTTTCATAACTATCGACATCCTGACGTATCGCTTTTCCTTTTTCAGTAAAAAGCTCATCAAATTTTGCAAGATGATAGCGACTCCAGATTTGTTGTCCCACAAACCTTTCCGTTTGCTCACGTCCAAAGTAATGAAACCAATCAATAAAATCGTATGAAACTTGAGCTGATAAATGACCGATGGCAAGCACTCGGCTAGACTCACGCTTGATCGGATTTTCATGATCAGGATCGGCGATATCATCGTGGGTTCCAAGCCACAGACTTGAGCTTCCACCCGCGCTGAAGCCATGGGAGAGAATATAATTTTTATTAATATTATATTTACGGGCATAATGGCGCATGAATTGAACAAAGCCTGCGATATCTTCACGCATGATGGTTTGCAAGGGAGTGGTTTTTAGAAATCGATAATTAATCGAGGCAAATGCTATACCGGCTTCTAAGTATTTCTTAATGATCCTGTTTCCTCTCATTTCATTTTTGCTTCCCATGACAAAGCCGCCGCCATGAATATAAATCACCAGAGGTGTTTTCTTTGAAGACTTGGGAAGCCAAAGATCGAAGACCTGCCGCTCATCTGGACCATAGTGCTGATCGAGAAGAGTTTTCTCTGAACGTGCCAAAGACAAATGGGAAACGAGAGAAAGAATAATGAGTAAAATGACTTTCATAAACCTATTAAACACTAAATTAATATTTTGGTTTATAGAAAGCACTACGTCCGGATAGAACTTTCAAGATGTTTAAAAATTAGTCATTTAAACATTCACTGGCACAGGCTTTGCTTTAACAAATCAAAACAGGCCATTTTATGGAGCTTTACACTCATGAAGCGACTCATTTTTATTCAACTGTTCGTCTTCTATGCACATTTAAGCTGGGCCAAGGCTCCCCTCCTCCATCAACTTTCTCTGCATGCAGAAAATCTAACCTCTGAAAACTGCAAGTCTTTAAGTCTTGATTTAAATGAGAAATTAACTCATGTGAAGGCCCTAGACCTCAAAGGAATATTTAACGACCTGGGAACAAGAGAGTTTTCTCAAAAGTTATGGGATTCAAAACAGGCCCTCCACCAAAGGATTCAGCAACTCCATCAAGAGATGAATTATTCAGCCGATTGTGCCAGATCTTTGCGCCCGATTTTTCGCCATATTAGGCTCTTAGAAGATTTAAGTGAGGAATATCAGGCAAGAAATAATCTAGGCTTAGCAGTTTCCAACTCCGCTTTTTCAATGAAAAACCCACAAGTCCATAAGGCCCCAGGTTTTGAGACCATAGAACTTTCTCAAGATCTAGAAAGTGGTGATCTTCTCCTGACTCGTGGAAATGCCTTTACCTCAGCTGCCATCGCTTCGCTTGGAGAAGAAGACACTCAATTTTCTCACCTGAGCTTAGTTTACAAAGATGAGAATAATAAATTCTGGACCATAGAAGCCCATATTGAAGTCGGCTCAATTGTGCGCCCCCTTGAAGCCCATATTAAGGACTCTAATTTTAGAACCATGGTCTTAAGATTTGAAGATCAAAAGCTTGCAGCACGTGCAGCCAAATTTGCCTTCGAAACAGTCAAGAAAGCTTCAGAAACAACAGGTAATATTAACTATGACTTCGGTTTTGATATGGATGAGGATCAGAATTTATTTTGTTCTGAGATAGTTTCTTGGTCCTTTAGTAAAGTCAGCGATAATCAGATTCAAGTTCCCCTGATTAAAAATCGCGTTCTGATGAGAAAATCAAGTTTTGTGAATGATCTAGAAATTAATATCCAAGAGTCATTTATCCCTGCGGACCTGGAGATTGATCCACGCTTTAAAATTATTGCCGAATGGAGAGATGCTAACCGAGTCAATGATTCTCACGAAAAAGATGCTATTCTCCAGGCGATGTACCAATGGGTCGATGATTTTGGTTATCGCATGATTAATGGCTCATCTAGGAAATCAAAATTTTACAAACATATTGTCTGGTACATGCGCCGAATCCCCCTTCTCAAAAATTATGTTAAAGAAAAGCTCCCCCTGAATATGTCGAGAAAACTCATTGGTTTTTTTGGGGTACTAGATTCAGTTGGTGAATGGCTCCAAATTAGGCTGCAGCCGGCCAATAAGCAGACAATCGAGGCCAGGGGAATTCCTCTCTTACCTGAAGAGAAATATCAGTTTTTAAATGATTTACGCCTGGCCGATCTCAAATTGAAAAAACAAAGGCTTCACAAGATGTTCAGACCTTGATTTTTTTAGACCATAGGCCCGCTTTTTGGTATAATGAAAACGTCAGGAGTTCATAATGAAAAGTTTAAAAGAACAGCTATTACAAGCAGGATTAAAGGCCACGCCAAATCCTAAAGCACAAAATGAAAGAGAAGTTATTGCAAAGAAAAAAATAACTGAAACGATCATCCATCAAGAGCAAAGAAATTTTTGTGAAGAATGTCAGCAAGTTCGGCCTGATGTTGAGCTCTACTACCATAGAAATCCCACCACTGAAGCTGAGTGGATTTGTGTGAAATGTGCGGATCGCTTGAAGATTGCAGACTCTTTCAGGCAAACGGCCCAAAGTGATACTTCCATCAAAAGAATGTTTCGCCGTGAGCATGGGGCCACTAGAAATGCTGATGAGTTTAAAAACCACAAACCTCAAAAAACAAAAACTGAAGTTAACGGCAACAGATAAAGATTAGGGGCTTTTATGAAACTCTTTGTTCTGATGATGGTCTTACAACTTTCGGCCAGTACAAAAGCAGATGAAGTAAAATGCCCAGATGATAAGTCACTTTCGATCTCAAGTGAACTTCAGGAGAAAGCCCAGCTCGCTTCAGAACTTGATTCCAAACTTTTTAGTGAAAGACAAACAGCTAAACTTTTTGAGGCGATACAAAAAAACGACCTCAAAGCTGTCCAAAAAGCTCTTCGTAAGGGTGCTAATCCTAACGCTATTAAAGATAAGGCAAGTTTCATCTCTGCGAGCTCATTTGCTGTACGCTATGGGACACCTGAAATCTTAAGGGCACTCCTCGATGCAGGAGCAGATCCTAATTTGCAGGATGCTAATCTTCAAAAGACCACACCTCTCATGCAAGCTGCTAAATGGAATAGCCCATGGGCCGTAGAAGTGCTTCTCGATCCAAAATACAAGACTAATATCAATCAACCGGCCGATGGGGGCAGAACTCCCCTCCATATGGCGGCGACAAAAAAAAATTATCCCATCCTTAGTTTATTAGTTAAAAATTCAAAGATTAATTTAAATGCTGGCAGCGTCTACACATTTGGTAAAGGCGAAACAGTTTTAAGTTCACTTTGTTTTTACTCTGATGCCGAGGGAATTAAGACAATCTTCAATCATCCAGAGACAACTTCTCCTGTGACTTTAGAAAATATCCAGATGGCTAAAAAATCTGTTAAAGGTGAGAAGGCGACTGAAATTAATAAGATGATTGATGAGTACTCTAAGAAGTATTATCCCTAAATTCAGTCC
>CANEVK010000260.1 GCA_947442115.1 Bacteriovoracaceae bacterium
CCTCAATCGGTGTTAACTGATAACTTGCAGCACCAACAGCGACGCCCGAATATCCAATCTGACCAAACTCATTTCTTCCCCAGCATTTTACAACTCCATTCTGAAGAGCACAGGTAAAAAACTGTCCCGCAGCAATGGCATGGACTCCAGAACTTAGTCCACTGACGGCAACAGGAGTGGTTCGATTGGTTTGAGTGCCATCTCCCACCTGGCCAGAAGTATTTGCCCCCCAACATTTAGCAGCTCCATCAACGATAGCACATGCATGATAATAGCCTACGGCAATCGCCTGCACGCCTGAGGCCAGACCGGTGACTTGAACTGGAGTATTTGTCGCCGTGGTATTCCCAGTTCCTAGAATACCAAACTGATTTTTTCCCCAGCACTGAACACCTCCATTCACCAGAGCGCACGCCGATTCATTCTGAACTTGAACACTTCCCGTTTTTCCTGTGACTGATCTAGGGACGGTTAAGGCCTCTGAGCAACTTGATAAAGATGTATTCCCTGCGAGATCGTTAAGTTGAAGTTTATAGGAGTACTTCCCCCCGAATGACGGGATGGTGAAATTTTTCGATGTACCATAAGGATCGTTAACGTTTAAAGCAGATAGATAAGTATCACAATTGGCGCCACTAAAGAATTGGATCCATTGTTGGTCAACATCTGTTGAACTGGACGATATCCATGCTGCAATAGCGGTTGAATCATATACAGTTGTATTTAACCATGAGCGATTGCTTGGTTGAGTCGGAGCAACAACATCAATACCAATATTCGTTGAATAGAGGGATGTGGAATTGAATGCTGGAAGTGTGAGATTAACATTGGTTCCATTTGCATCTTTAATCGTGCCACCATTAAGTGTCAGGCCCGTTGTACTTTGGTGCTCAAGCCGATCTGAGAAATGATTGAGTTGAGGATTATAGTAAAATGTCAGGGTGTTAGTTCCCGAGCCAGTGGCATAAATTGAAAAAACGTCTGCTGGGGTCACATTTAAGTAAAGTCGAGGCGAACCTGTTACAATAACAGTCTTAGAGAATTGAACTTTAATTTCCAGTAAAACTGGGTCTCCATCTAAGTATTGAGAATAGATAAAACTTGAATTATCAGTTTTGATATCTGCTACCTTTGCTGGAACCCCTAGTAGAGTAGTTGTCGCTGTTTTGGCGGTGGAGCTTCGGCCATTGGCCGAGACAGTGAAATTAAAACTTGCAGCACCTATGTAATTCAGGACTCCTGTTACACCAACAGTACAAACACCGGACGCACAGGCACAGGTTTGTGTTTCAGTCAGATTGGTTAAATTTGAAACACTACATGTTGTTGCGGCGTCTGATTCCACATCAGTGTAATTGAGAGTCACGATTTGTTGAGTATTCTCATTAAAACTAGCAATGGTAAAATCACTCACAACAGGTGCATCATCAACAGCATTAATTGACAAAGATACGGATGCTGAATTTGAAGTGCTTCCATTGGCCGTCACGGTGTAATTAAAGCTGGCACTTCCAGAGTATTGTGAAGAACCGGTGACTCCAACTCGACATGTACCAAGGGCGCAACTACATGGTGTTGTGATTGATATGTTTGCAATGCTTGATAAAGAGCATGAGGTGGCCAAATCACCTTCGACATCGTTATAAACAAGATCAATAAGTGATTCTATATCTTCATCAAAAGCGACTGGAATAAGATTGCTGGCAACGGGAGCGATATCGACGTTATTGATGGTAAGATTAAAAGAGATGGATTTTGTTCCGCTACCATTTGTTAAATTTAAACTGATGAGAACAACACCTGTGGCATTATTCTCAGGATTAATATCCAGGTAGCAACTTGAACCAACTCCTGAAATTTCTAAACCAAGATTTTTAACAATAGCTTCATCACTTGAAGTTGCCTGCACCAGACTAGAGCACAGAGCATCCGGGGTGGTGGAGGAAATTGAAAATGGAATTCCAATAAGCGAAGAATTTTTTACTGTGGTTTGATTTGAAATTTGATCAATAAAAAGGCTTAAGGTTACTTTTGTCTCTGACTTGTAACCACAACTTGTTAAAAAAATTAGGAGAAAGCAAAAAAACCTCATAGTTAACTAATCGGTTTTTTGAATTAAAACTTTATGAGGAGGTTATTAAAAATGTTTATTAAAATCAGGTACTTAGATGTCTTTCAGTCCTCTTCTGGGCCACCTAATTCTGGTAAAATCAGTCTCGCCTCATCAGTTGAAAGGGACTCAATATTTTTTAGTTTACTGCGAATAAGCCTTGAGCGTGTGCCGATCAAACTATCAAGATCATCGGCCCCAGACTGAAAGTGCTTCTGAGCTTTTTCTAGGATGCCTCCAAACTTATCAAATTCAGTTTTAACGGCACCCAAGACTTTCCAGACTTCACTACTTCTTTTTTGGATCGCAAGAGTTCTAAAGCCCATTTGAAGGCTATTGAGGATGGCGGCCAGGGTGGTCGGGCCCGTGACAATAATTTTATAATTTTTCTGAAGGTCCTCTAAGAGAGCGGCCTTGCGGACCACTTCGGCAAAGATGCCTTCAAACGGTAAAAACATAATGCCAAAATCCGTGGTGTAAGGAACGTCGATATATTTTTCAGCAATGTCTTTGGCCATCTTCTTGATCGCATTTTCAAGATTTTTTTGGGCCACATCAATCTGCGCCTGATCCCCGAGATCATAAGCAAGTTGTAAATTCTCGTAGTATTCCTTTGGAAATTTTGCATCGATCGGAAGCCACACCTGCTCAAGCCCCTCTTCTTTGCCTGGAAGCTTGAGGGCAAATTCCACGAGATCTGAACTTCCCTTTTTGGTTTTTACATTCGCCTCATACTGATCCGGCGCCAGAATCTGCTCCAGCAGCATTGAGAGTTGAATCTCACCAATTCCTCCTCTCATTTTCACGTTGCCTAAAACTTTTTTTAGGCCCCCCACATCCGTGGCCAGGGTTTTCATCTCTCCCAGACCTTCTTGAACGGCCATGAGCTGTTTGCCGACAGTTTCAAACGACTGGCCCAGGCGATCATGGAGTGTCTTTTGGAGCTTCTCTTCCACCGACTCACGAATTTGCTCAAGGCGCTTTTCGGTTTTATTCACAAGATCCGTTTGCTTGGCCTCAAGTTGTTCGAATTTTTCTTTTTGAACCTTATTAAGTGCTTCTACATTCTTATCAAAATTATCCTGCACACTCTTCATGGATTTTTCGAGCTCTCCGCGAAGTTCCGTCTGATTCTCCTTGGCATTCTTAGCGAGGAGTTGAAGCTTTTCATCCAGGGTGCGATTGACTTCTTTTAACGTCGCCGCATTTTGCTCCAGGATATTTTTTAAAGAAAGATTAAGCTCTTCCCTATTCTCTTTGAAATTTTTTGAGGTCTCTTCACGATTCAGCCGAAATTCCTCTTTGAGGATTTGTTCGAGGCGACCGTTATTCTCCCCTTTTGATCTGAAGACAAAAACCAAGATGAGGGTTACCAGGGAGATGGCGATTGAGAGAAAGAGTAGTGTTGTTTCCATGGGCGGCTCCGTAAGTTTAGCCTAGTTTAGCAGATTGGTGAGACAAATACTGTCTATTAATTCGATAGCTTGTTGACCGGCCCATTCCTTCATTTTGAATGAGGATCTCAAGGTCTAATAATTCCTTTAAGTCTCTTTTTGCCGTTTCAGGACTAATGTTTGTGATGCTCACATATTTTTTATTGGTTAGCCCACCAATGAAGTCATCTGGCAAATGGTTGAGAAGTTTCTTTATCACTTTTATTTGCCTCGGGTGGAGATTAACATCCGCTAAAGCTTTAAAAAAATTCGTGATGAAAATTGATTTTTCAATGAGAGATTTTGAATTTTCGATACTATTTGTAAACATGGATAGAAACCAAATGATCCATTCAGTAATATCCCCATTTCCATTTTGTGTTTTTTCTAAGATCTCGTAATAATTTTTTTTATCTTTTAAAATCTGTGACGATAGACTGTATAAGCGCTTACTGGTCTTTTCATCTTGGGCCAGGGCCATATCTGTGATGACCCGTGCAAGTCTTCCGTTTCCGTCATCGAAGGGATGAATGCTCACAAACCAAAAATGGGCAATCGCCGCACGAATGATTCCCTCAGTGCTTTGATCCTTTTTGTTCCACCATTTTAAAAAGGCATTCATTTCACTTTTAACCTTCTTTGAAGGAGGAGCAATATAATGAATCTTTTCTTTACCTAGTCTTCCGGAGACCATTTGCATATTTTCTTGACCCAATCGGTAAGATCCCACATTGATTTTGGTCATCCC
>CANEVK010000261.1 GCA_947442115.1 Bacteriovoracaceae bacterium
CAAAAAAGATTGCTGTTTATTGCCCAAGCTTTGTTGTTGATTGCTTAGAAACGACTGATGAAATTGGTACCGAACTGGCCCATGAAGTAGAGTCAGTTGGAGGCCATCTGATCCATGTTCCTTGTCTTAATGCTGATCCGACGTGGATTCGTGATTACGCGCACTTTATAAATGTCTATGCAAATGGCTCTGAACAAGAGCGCCAAGAACTTTTCTATAAGATTGATGTCTCAACAAGGTATAAAACTGTGGTTTCTGAACAAGAAAAAAAATCTCCATCTGAACTCTCTCCAGAATCTAAGAAAATTCTAAAACTGATATTTTTAACAATGTTCATGGACCTGGTGGGGTTTTCTATTATTTTCCCAATGTTCCCGGCCATGGCAAAATATTATCTCAGTGTTGATGCAGATAATTTTTTCCTTTCAAAAATGATGGCCCTTATTTCTAATATTCAGTCGATCTCAATCGGTGGAGATGGGTCTGTTGGAATGAGCACGGTTGTTCTCTTTGGTGGGCTCCTAGGTGCCTTATATTCACTTCTCCAGTTCTTTGCTGCTCCAATATGGGGAGGTCTTTCTGATAAAGTGGGTAGAAGACCTGTGCTCTTAATTTCAGTCTTTGGACTATTTTTAAGTTATATGCTGTGGATTTTTTCTGGATCTTTCACTCTGCTTATTGCCGCTAGGGCGATTGGTGGAATGATGTCTGGAAATTTATCTATTGCCTCAGCCATTGTCAGTGATATTACTGATGAAAAAAACCGATCTAAAGGAATGGCCGTTATTGGAATTGCATTTGCTTTAGGTTTTGTTTTTGGGCCAGCCTTAGGTGGAATACTTTCCTTATACAATCCTTTGGTGAGTTTTCCAGACTTGCAAGTGTTTGGAGTTAACCCTTTTTCAACTCCAGCGGCCCTGGCTGCCATTTTAAGTTTTATAAATTTCATCACTATTCTTAAATTCTTTCCCGAAACACTTAAGCGTGGTCAATCCTCTCACTACAAGAGAAGTCTAAATCCTTTGAAATTATTCAAACCTCTTCCTATTAAGGGTGTGAATATTACAAATATTAGTTACTTCTTTTTTATTACAGCATTTTCTGGAATGGAGTTTACCCTCACTTTCCTTGCTGTTGAGAGACTGGGCTACTCATCTATGGATAATGCCTATATGTTTATCTTTATTGGATTTATTATAGGAATGGTTCAGGGTGGTTACGTGAGACGAAAGGCCCATGCTGTGGGAGAAAAAAAGATGGCGTTACAGGGACTTCTCCTCATTGCTCCAGGTCTCATTTTAATTGCTTTCACAAAAGTGGCCTGGATGTTGTACGCAGGTCTCTTCTTCTTAGCTGTAGGTTCTGCCATGGTTATTCCATGCATGACTTCATTAGTTTCCTTCTACTCGCCACAAGATATGCAGGGACAAAGTTTAGGTATTTTCCGCTCACTTGGTTCACTAGGTAGAGTGATTGGCCCAATTTATGCTTCCCTTATCTATTGGCGCTTTGGTTCTATTGCTGCTTATCTCTCTGGGGCAATATTAGTTTTCATACCAGCAACAATACTCTCTCGCTTACCGGCCCGAGAGCAGAAGACGGAATGATGACGTTTAAAATAAAGGATACTTAAAAACTGATTCTAGTCGATGGTTGGATTCATCTTATGTTCAATCGCATACATCACCGCATCCTTGAATAATTGCCAGAATTGATTCGTTTCAGATGGATTTGAGTTCGGTAGTTCAAGGGTGTAAGTTGGAATGTGCTTTTCTTTTCCTGCCCAATTACCTAGGCTGCCTGGAAATATAGGATAGTTTGAGACTTTGTAACCTGAAGCTTTATTGCTCATCTGCTCAAGCAAAAGCTTCGCTCCCTTATTACCTTCAGAAATAAGTGAAGGACCATCATAGTCTAATAAAGTCAGGGGAGCATGGACTGAAATCACTTTGTTAGGCTTATAACGTAAAATCAGATTCATTTGGAAAATAGTCTCTTGTTCTGAGGCCGGTGAATGGCCGGGAAATTTTCTTTTGTCTGACTTGAGTTGCTGCTTCCAACGTTTATGGGCCTCAGACTTCCAGTCCGAAGTTGGGAAATTTCTGTTTACATCTACGCCGCGGCCGTTGGTTCTTGTTGGGCGAGGGACGAAGAATGAATCAGGAGCAACAAGTGGGGCCACAACAATCAATTTATCTTTTATTTGTTCGGTGGAGGATAATTCATTCATAAGATCCCAGCAAAATTTTACTGGCGTAATCTCATCGCCATGTACACCACACAACACAACCGTCGTATTCGCCTTAGCAGTGGCCGAATTTTCATCCCCAAATACGGTCCATATAAGAGGTGTCCCTAGATTTGAATTTCGTACATGGTTCCAACTGAAATTTTCACAAGTTGGTTTTCCCCACTGGTACTCTTGAAATTTATTTTCAAGCTGAGAGCACATTTTTTTTACTGCCTCAGTGATTGAGGCTTTCGGTGCTGGTGAAACTTGAGTTGATGCCGCAGATTGAATCTGATCATCGGCCACAGAGCTATCGAGCAATAGAAAAAATATCGCAATGATAAAAGTGTTAAAAATACTTGATAATGGCATGCTAGTCATTCTATATGAACCTTTATGAATAAACTAGTTGTGGTTACGAAAAACAAGGATACTTACTTTGTTAAAAGGCTGATTGAGGAAGTCGGGGATTCCGCCGTTTTTTTTAATCCTTGGCAGGATTTTATTTTACCTGATTCTGAAAAATATTTAGTTCGAACCACCGGAGTTTATGGGAGTGATTTAGATTTACATTTTTTAAGTACTCTACCAGCACATTCAATTATTAACCCTTTATCATCTCTCAAATTATTCAGATCAAAACTGACTCAGTACCAGTGGCTTGAAGATAAAGGTTTTAAGACTCCAGATTGGATTAATTTAAAGGGTGGCGATGATTTAGAGGCCGAGAAGTTTTTCAGGCTTTTTCCTTTTGCCATCGTTAAGCCTCAAATAGGTCAAGGTGGCTGGGGAATTGAAGGTCTTGACTGGCCAAATTTTAAAACTTGGTGGAAAAAAAGAAAAGGTCGAGATGAGGATTACCTTCTGCAAAGATTTCTTCCCAATGTTCGTGAGCTCAGGCTATTTTTTATCGGAGATCATTTTAGGGTAGTGCTCGAACGTCAGTCTAAATCTTCTATTGCTGCAAATTTTAAAAAACAAGGAAGCGCAGTTCTCTCAAAGATCCCAGAGGAGTTTCAGCTCAAGGTAGATCAGCTTGTTAGGGCCACGGGATTGGACTACGGGGCGATTGATTTCTTAATTGATGGAGATCAAATTTATGTGATCGACATAAATTGCGTGCCAGGTATTGAGCAACTTGAGGCGATAAGTGGCGAAAATATCATGAGAAAACTGCTAACTGCCAATTTTTTTAGTCAATTATTCTAAAGTTCGACTGAATAGTTCCGATAAGCAGCTTGTATAAAGTGCATAAGGAGCTTCCATGCTGACAAGCTTTTCAGAATTTAAATACTACCAATCATTTCGAGTTCCAGTGGAGTCACGTGATGACGTGATGTTTTTAGTGGAACATGAGAATGATCTTGGAAAGTTTGAGTTTGTTGAGAAGGTCAAGCTCGTGGACGTTAGTATGACGGGATTGGGTTTTATTAGCTCAACACCTCTGGCCGTTGGAACAACTTTAAGATGTTCCTTGCAGTTTAAGCGCCTTCGATTTGATTTTAGCGCAAGTATAGTAAGAGCTTTCCATAATATGGGTTCTGGTAATGAAGATACGATGAATTATGGTTCTGAGCTTGATTCTGAAGATTATGGAAACATGAAGAGATTCATTGAGCAGTATATCCAGAGTTTGCCACCGGAGCGTCTTAAGGATAGTTTAGTCAAGTTGGCCTTGACTCAACATTACGCCTCTGAAAAAGAGGGTTTTGAAATGTTTTCACTGCTGCTGTCACTTTTCAAAGACATCACGCAATTTGGTGATAAAGAAAAATTTGTTGAATCCATGCTTGAAGAGATTGTGCGAATTTTAAACGGACAGCGTGCGACTATTTTTCTCATTAATCCAGAGTCCAACGAGCTAGAAGCCGTCGCTGCCCTCGGAATAGATAAAGAACTTTTACGTTTTGATTATAGAAAGGGCATTGCGGGGTCTGTTTTTACGACGGGTGTCTCTTTAAATATTGATTGTAAAACTGATAAGGTTCGATTTTCTGAAGAAATGGATAAGCTCACTGGATTTGATACGAAGTCTATTATTTGTG
>CANEVK010000262.1 GCA_947442115.1 Bacteriovoracaceae bacterium
GCCAAAGAAAAAAGTACATCCTGATTTTTATTTAAAATAATCTGTCCATTTATATTGCCCGTATCCTCGAGATGATCAATCATCATCAAATTTTTATGTTGAACCTGAAAAATGAAATTAATGTTTGGATGGGCGATATAAATTTTTGAGTGGGTAAGGGATTCGCGACCAGGAGGGATAAGCCCTTCGGCAGTCAGGACACTTCTTTTTAAATCGCAGTCAATTACTCTGGTATAATGATGAGTTTGGAGTTGGGGCAGATGACCAGTCTGGCTTCCAGTAATGATAAAACTCTTTGAATTTAGCCGTGAAGAAAGGTTCCCATAACCAATCTTTTCCGTCTGGCTTTCTCCAATAAGGCCCAGTCGAAAGAAAAGAGTTCGCCACTTTTCTAGAGCTATAACGTGGTTGAGATCCGGGGCCGGGGCCCTCTTAAGGGTGAGTTTGAATTTAGAGATGCTTTCCTCATGAAATTGATTCACGTTAAGTCCTTGATCTCTTTTGGAGATTTTATTGCAAACTTTACGGGGTCCCTTATAATGAGAATACTGGATAAGTGCTTATTTATTCAAGTCACAAATCACGGAGAGGTTTTTTATCTTTGATAAGTTATTAACCGACATCAAATCCAAGCTTCCTTTGAAAAAGAAGAAAGAAGAAGATGCGGAAGATCTAGAAAATTCATCAGATGTAGAAGCTGATGCTGAGGGCACTGAGGCCAATGTTGTCGGTGATTCAACAAACGTAACTGATATAAATCAAATTGATTCCGAAGAATCTGATAGTGATAGCGATAAATCTCAACCCCAGTCAATAATAGATAAAATTAAATCTAAAATCGTTTCCCTTAAAAAATCCCCCAAATCGACTTCTCAAGGCGGGGATGGAGATAAGACTGGGGTGACTAAGAAAAAAGGAATAAATCCTGTCATCTTAGCAATTGTTGTTATCGGTGTAGGAGCTCTCTTCTTAATCGAAGATGAAGCACCGGAAGAAGCTGTTCCCCAGGCCCCGGCTTCTTTTAAGCGTCCCGTTCGAAAAAAAACTGTTAAAGTTGAAGAACCAAAAGTTGAAGAACCTAAGGTTGAAGAACCTAAGGCTGAAGAACCTAAGGTTGAAGAACCTAAGGCTGAAGAACCTAAGGCAGAAGAACCAAAGGTTGAAGAACCAAAGGTTGAAGAACCAAAGGCTGAAGAGCCAAAGGTTGAAGAACCAAAGGTTGAAGAACCTAAGGTTGAAGACGAAACAATATCGACTGATGCTGATACACCAGTCATTGAGGAGACAATCTCAGAACCTGAAACTAAACCCTCTGATGCTTCAAGTTCAAGTGTTGATACTGTTGGCGATGGGCAGGAAGCTTCAAATGATGGTTCAATCACTGATAAAATTTTAGAAGATCTAGAGCAGCAGGTAAAAAAAGAAAAACCCAAAGAGGTTATTAAAGAATACGCTTCACCACCTGATTATGAATATCGTGGAAGGGGCCTTGTCTATAATTGTGCTGGTAAACATTGGGCCTGTGTCGATGCTCCAAGCTATAAGTTGTGTGAGAATAACTACTCTTCAGTAAATTTCTTAAAGAAAAAAGTGGAATGCTACCCGGCAAGTATTTATCAAACAACGAAAGGCTGCGAGACCATGCAAAATAGAAATGTCTCTTCAAATCAAAAAACTGATTTTTGTAGTGGAAACTAAGCGGCGTTTTTGTTGAATTTTCTATCCATAATAGGAATGAAAAATTCTTCTTCGCCCTTGAGTGCTTCTTTTTTCATTCCCTGAATGAAAAGTTTAACGAGAGTTGGATCGAATTGAGTGCCAGAGAACTGTATGAGTTCATCAAAGGCGACTTCATAGGGAAGGCCTTTACGGTATGGTCTTGTAGACGTCATGGCGTCAAATGTATCTGCAATAAGAATGATCCTTGCTCCCATTGGTATTTCATCGCCTTTGAGGCTGAGTGGATATCCCTTACCATCAAATCTTTCATGGTGAAATCTAGCATTAGAGGCGATTTTTTCAAAACCTGGGTACATTTGGAGTATTTCCCAGCTTTTATCCGGATGTTGTTTCATAATTTGAAACTCTTCCTCAGAAAGCCGAGATGGTTTATTTAAGACTGCATCAGGGGTACCAATTTTTCCAATATCGTGAAAAAGGGCGGACAATTCCAGTTCATGCATTTCCTCTTCACCAAGGCCAGATTCTCTTCCAGTAACCAGAGAAAAATAAGCAACTCTCATGCTGTGACCAAAGGTATAACTATCTTTAACATCAAGTGCTTTTAAAATTGTACGAGCGGCCTGCTCGCTGATCTTTCTATTCTCTTTTTTTAGATCCTCCACTTGTCCGGCCATACCCAATAAAGAAAGGGCTGTCGTGAGTGAAGGGATTTCAAAGACATTATTTTTTTTCATAAGCTCTTCCAACTCAATAATCGTGAGAGCTGCAAAAAACCCTCACCCGATAATTTCTCTTCGGTTGTTTTGCGGAAAAATAAACAGTAAAATGGTAGGGTCCCTATTAATGTTTCTAAGTCGTTGAAAAGACGAGAAAGCTAGGCAGGTATGGTCCTTCTGGATGAGCGCGAATTTATAGAGAATCAATTAGAATCTCAAGGACTTGGGATCTTTGATTTTTACGACCATCGCCAGGTTTTTGATATGGCCTCTTTTTGTGATCTACCCTTATCTCGGAGAAATGAAATTCTGCTCGTTGATACTCAGTCCGTACTCACTCACACTCATCTTTTGGAAAAATTTAAAACAGTCATGAACACTTTTTTAGGTGTCATCTTTTTTCAAGAAGCTTCAAATCTGCCGGCCGAAAAGTGGGTTCATGATCATTCCGGACACTTAAATAAAATTGTAGGTTCCAAATCTTTACCCATGTCTTCCATTGAGTGGAGCCTTTTTACAAATCAGATGCAGTTTTTTAATACACTGATTGAAGATCAAAAATCTCTTCAGAGACATTTGGTGAAATTCAGCCAAGAGCTAGACTCAGCTCTTCAATCTGCTGAATCTGAGATGTTTAAAGCAAAAAAGATACATGAGACACTCGTGCCTAAAAGAATGGAAGACATCAAGGGTCTTCAGTTCATGAATAAGTATGCTGCTGGAGATGGTGGGAGCACTGAATTTTACGATCTGATCCAGAGTGGACCTAAAATTTACCAAATCCTTATTTCAAGCCAATCTTATCTTATTTCTAGTGCCCTGATTGGGCTTTTAAATATTCATAAGCAAAAAGATTTTTCACCGAACGCCTTTTTGATGGAGGCCAATCAAGAGATAGAAACAATCAATAGCTCAAAGAAAAAAAAATCTTTGGTCGACATTGATATTATAGAGATTGATTCTGTTCACTTAACTCTAAAATCCTTTAATCCTGGTAAAGTTGAAATTTGGAGTCGACAAAATGGTCATGTCGATTTGAAGTCTTCTTATCAGCTAAGCAAAGATGAAAAACTTTTCATACTTTCATCTGGCTTTATCTCAAATTGGAATGAAAATAAATCACCCACAGATATAAACTTATTTATAAAAAATCATCATCAAGCTTCACAGAGAGAATTTCTCCTAGAGCTTTTTCTCCAGTTAAATCAGGTGAAAAAGTCGGAGTTTTTAATCAAGGATGCAACTGTAGTGATGATGGAGGTTAACCGACATGGCATTCATCAAGTTTAGTTTAATTTTTTGCCTCATTCTATCCAATGCAATATTCGCTCAGACGAGATTTAGTTCTAAGAGCTGCCTGGATGCAAGTTACAAAATGAAAATGAATCGTAAGGGGCCACTATTTGGACTTATTCAGCAAGAATTTATTATTGATAAGAAAAATTGCATCATTCATATTACACATAGAAAGTACTTACCAAAAGAATGGGTCATTGATGTTTGTCGCGAACCAGTTCATATAAAAGTAACTTCGGCTACAGGTGTTGATGTTGCCAAGAAAGAAGCGGATTGTATTAAAAAAGACAATTCTCGAGATACGAGTGATTTTTGCTCACAGTACTTTTCTATGATGGATGTGATCCAGGATGATGGTCTTATTTTTGCCAATGGTGATAGAGATAATCTTTATTCTGATCACGGCAGAACTTATTGCAGTTACTTGCTTTTAAAAAAATATCTTAATGAATCAATTATTTTTAGCCGTTACACTGAAGTCCCGGACATTTTTCTCGAAAAAACGAAGGTTCTAAATACTGAGCCAGCAGTTCCGGCCGTGACTCCGGATACGTTAAC
>CANEVK010000263.1 GCA_947442115.1 Bacteriovoracaceae bacterium
ATTGTTTGTAGTTAAAGGATCTGGTGCGATAGTTGAAGTCAAGGTTCCTGGTCTAAAACCAGAGATCATCTCTGGTGGCGGGCGCGGTTTCATGACCGGATATCCCCAATTTGAATTATTTACGACCTCAATGGATGGTCAAGTTTTCTCCAGGAAAGAATTGGGGCGCTTTGAAGAAAAAAGCATCTCCGATGGGCATAATTACATGGTTGTGGATGATCAACTGCTTACATTTTCTGTAGAGGGTTCGGTATTCAAAGCGGGGCCATTGAAAAGAAAGGATGATACTATTTTGGGTGACAATTTTATTCTTCATGAAGGTAAGCTGATGACGATTGATGCTCAAGGAAAATTGAAGACTTTCAAAATCAATTTCAAATCGGCCGATGTCGAGTGGTGTTCCCGTCATGGTCAGTATTAGGCAAGCGCCTTTTGATTGCTATGAGATTTGATTGAGATACATATGAGACAGACTGAGATGCCTTAAATAAGACCGTCTCGTAAATTTCAGCCGAATCAGGCAAAAAGTCGTGAAGATTTCCTTTAAAAGTGAGACCGAAGTTCATCCGATTCCTAAACGGGAGAATTTCTTTTTTTAGAGTTTTACTGATATAGGAGATTTAAGGGCCTCCTTTTTTAAAAAATTGCCCTCGATTCTTTTTATGAAAAGAGGGCATGACGACTTGGCTTCTAATTAATTCTATTGATAGTTTTCTTATTCGCAGGACTAATTGAAGGTTGACAGCACTTAAACTTTGAATTGATATCTGTGCCAGGATTGAAAGCAATTTCATTTGAACCAGCTGGACAATTATTATTAAAAATGCTTTGTCCCGAACAATTATTCTGGAAATACTGGACTGGGTCCCATTTGCAATCTGGCTTACCATCGCAAATGGTTTGGCTTAAGTAGGTCTGACAATTTAAGTATGTCGCTCCAGAGGTTGCTGTTGGGCTATTAAGAACAATGCAGCAACTTGCAAAAGCGTGTGAAGTAATAGCTGTTAAAAAAAAGAAAAAGACCAACTTACGCATATTTTTTCCTTAAAAAAAGTATTAATAAGCTTTAATTATACATAGGAAATGATAATCATCAAAAATATAATCACCGATTTTTTTGTCTTGAAGTTGCCCTCACCCTGATACTGCCGCTGGGCGCTAAATGTTGAAATAACTCATGATACAGATAAATGACTTTGATTCACTCCAACTAGTTAGAGGTCATCCAAATTTCTAATAGAAAAGCCGACATTGAGTCGGCTTTTTTATATCCGAATAAATAGTCAGAAAAAGGCCGAAAACAATCCCGGCCTTAGAATAAATTATTTAGGAACAATAGAGACCATTTCTTTTTTAATGACTTTACCTGCGTAGCTAATGGCAAGTTCGAGGACAATATTTTTTGCTTTTGCAGAATCCTTAAAAACATAAGAGAAGCGAAGATCTTTTGAAAATCCTACTTTAAGCGCACCGGTAGCAAGAGCACCTTCGCTTATTTCCATAAGTGAAGCCGCATCACCAAGCGGAGTCAACTTCATTTGGTATCCCTCTTTGATATCTTCTACTTTCGGAGTAACAGTTACAGTAAAAAAATGAATATTTCGTCTGAATAGACCTTTTATGTCCGGGTTTTTGTTGTAATTAAGATCAAGATTATGAGCAGGGTTCGCTGTCAAAATCTGATTCAATTCAAATTTTTCCTGGCGTGCTGGCCTATATAAATCTCCAGGAAGATCGACTGTTCCTTTGACAATCATACGATCACCGGCCTTAGCACTCGCCGCAACTTTTACTTTTAGTTGAGGCAAGTTTGTCAGTGCAAGTGGTGCAGCTGAATTCAATACTGCTTCACCAGTTATCTTTTCAGCGTTAATAACTTCAGTAATACGAACCATTACCGGTCCATTCAACGCCACTGAACCTACGTTTTTCACCATTCCGTTCAGGATCACTTCTTCACCTCCTCGGAAATTTTCTGCAAATAAACTAATATTTGTTGTAGTCAAAAGTGGGCGACCTTTTAGGAAGTTCGAAAGTTCAATGCTAGCATCGACCTTCGCCTTCGCGCGAGCTTTTTCAAGTTCTGAATCGTAGGCAGTTTTATAAGTAGATGCATAAGTTCTGTTGTAGATTTCAATCTTTCCTACACGTACACCTTCTGCACGGCCAACTTTAGATGCAGCCGAAAGTATGAGGGGAAAAGTTGCCTCTCGCTGCGAAATATCGGCAGCATTAAATTCTGTTGTAAATTGAGATGAATAAGAAACTGCAAATGATGAGCGAGCAGCGTTGACATAATTATTTTTGAAAGTTCCTTTGTATGATTCTTCACAAGCGGCTTTAAAGACCGCTTGCCCTTTATAAACCTTAGCACAGTTCACTGTTCCTGTAGGAATTTTTGTCGGAGCTTCAAAAGCAGTGTTCGGATCGGCAAGACGATTAGCTTTACTTTCAATCATTTTCACTGATTTTTCAGCTTCAAGGATTGAAGCGTCTAAAGGTGTTTTCAGGTCTAAAGATCTTGCAATCTCATTCGGAGAAAGTGGAGATACCGTATCTAATGCAGCTTCTCGTGCAAAATTGACATTAAATCCTTTGAGGGATTTTGTCATTAATGGCATCGCACTCAGAGGTTTTTTGAATTCTATCTGAACAAACTCCTCAAAGAAAACTGGACGAAAGTTAATTTGTGCAAAAAGTTCAGCGTCAGCACTGGCCTTCGCACTAGATTCGGAGATGGCACGATTAATATCTTCTTGAGAGGCAACCCCTTCAGAATATCCAAAATCGTAACCTTGAATTTCTCCACGGACACTTCCCCAATAGTTGGCCTCAGCAGTTCCAAGTTCACGTCCGACGGCGATACCATTTTGTTTTGATAGAACGCCAGAAAGTCTTAGACCCTCCTTATCTCCAAGAGCTGTACCAGTACCGGCCTGATCAGAGCCGATGGATTGAGCTTCATAAAGGTATCTATTATAAAGTGCCAAGCGCTGATTAAATGCAACTTGAGCTGCATCTCTTAAGACAGTTAGTTGAGTGAGTTGCGCTTCATCTCTCTGAACATTAGCACTGAAAGTATTTTCATCTCTTCTTGCAATCGCAAGATCGCTTTGACCATTTGCTATTTCTGACTGATCATTTCTAATTTGTTGTTCAAATCGAGGAATAGCGGTTGCATGAGATCTTGCTTGTTCAGAAGCGCGGGCAATTTGCTGGTTAAGATCACTAGAACGATATTGAAGGGCAGAAATGTCTGCACGAATAGATTCAATATGACGATTAAGGTTCTCTATGAATTGACGTTGTCTCATGACCACTTGCTCATCAGAACGAATCTCTTGCTGTTGTGCATTTACTTGCTGAGTTCGAGCATCAATATTTCGACGAGCGGCCTGACATTCAAGAGTATAGCGATTGATCTCATCTTGCGTCTGAGTTCGTTCTGCTTCGAGCTGACGCATACGACTTTCAAGTTGTGATATCCGAGATGGGATTTGCTGCTGATCTCTTCTTAAAGCATCAATTTGAGAAATAAGAGTTTTAATCTGCCCTTGAGTACTTCGTGCCTGTGATTCAAGAGTTCTGATTGCTGAAGCAGTCTTATCGCGATTTCCAATTGCAGCTGAAAGTTTTTTTTCTGCTTGGGCAATCTCCTCAGCTGATGCACCCGTAGAACGTAGTCTTGCAACCTCCGCCTCATATTCCTTGACACGGTTTTCTAGGTCCCGAAGTTTTTCTCTTTCACTATTAAGGTTCAACTCAATCGATTCCAGGGATGATTCTGCGCTTGTAACTTGTGATTGGACTTGTGAGACTCGTGAGTCGATCGAGCGAAGGTCATTTTGAAGTTGAGCCATATTATTTCTCGCTTCAATGTGATCGCGATCGATACGCTGTATTTGAGTTTGGGCGCGGCTAAGACGCTGAGAAGCCTCTGTCTCAACTTTTTGTAATTGAGCCAGCTCACTTTGTAGATTACGCAAACGCTGTTCTTTGCGGGCCAATTGTTCTTCAAGCGGACGAAGAGCTCTTTGTGCCTCTTGGTAACGTGAAGTCAGGTTTAATTCTTCATTCTGCTTACTCCGAATATCACTCCTTATCTGAGAATCAATGCCTCGAAGATTTGAAATTTGTCTTTCTAGATCTGGAATTTCACGACGAAGACGTGCGATTTCTGTTAGAGCATAATCGATGTTTGATTCGAGTTCAGCAATATGCGCTGTCATCTGACGGATA
>CANEVK010000264.1 GCA_947442115.1 Bacteriovoracaceae bacterium
AAGGATTTATTTAAGACCTCAAAGGGGAAATACATTTCACCAGCACAGTTGGAAAGTTTTTTTTCCACATCTCAGATTATTGAGCAAGTTTGTGTTGTAGGTTCTGGACTAGAGCAACCAATAGCTCTCGTAAATTTATCAGAACTTGCCAAGAAAAAAGAAAGAGATCACGTCTTTAAAGAATTAATTGATCTTATGAAAATACTTAATAGCAGTGTGGAAAATTTTGAACAGCTACACCGAGTGATAATTATTGATGAGATTTGGAGCATCGATAATGGATTTTTAACACCCACTCTCAAATTAAAAAGAAATGAGATTGAAAAAAGATATGGAGCCTATTTTTACGAATGGGTGGCTTCAAAAGATAAAATTATTTCTTGGGAAAACTCAAACTAGCTTCACATCTTCTCTTTTGGGAATGAAAACGTTCTCATAGTGAAGCTCATTTAATTTCTTTTTTAATTCAATCTTGGCGAGATTTTCTCCATGTACTAAGCAGATCGTAGACTTTTTATCAACATTTTCAAGCCATCGAATGAGTTCAGCTTGATCAGCATGAGATGAAAAAGCTTCTGAGCCCCAAACTTCACCAGTCCAGTGGATATTTTCTTCTTCATTAAAGGGTATCGTTCTTTCACCTTCAAGGAAGGCACGCCCTGGTGTCCCTTCACCTTGATAACCAGGAAGAAAGAGGATCGCCTTGTGATCATTTTGCCAATTGGCCAGGTGTCGTTTGACCCTCCCGCCAGTTAACATGCCTGAGGAGCTGATGATAATGAGTGGGCCAGATTTTTTTTGTAAACTTTCCCATTCTCTTTCATGCTCCAGGACTTCAAATTCCTCCATGGCAGACACAACAAGATGCTGATTCTGAGTTAAGGCACTAAATTGTTTATAAACTTTTGAGGCTTCCTTCATCATAGGACTGTCAAGAATAACTCTGACTTTATATTCAGGATGGCGCTGATAAAAATCAAATATCAGACTCATGAGCATTTGTGCTCTAGCAACAGCAAAGCTTGCAATAATTCCAACCCTTGACTCTTGGGCGACAGTGGCAAGAAAAGTGTGGAGATCTTTGTGATAATCACCATGTCTCAATTTTCCACCATAAGTTGACTCCATGACAATTAAATTGGCTTCATGGCAAAGCTCTGGAGGAGGAAGAAGAGGGTCGTCAAAACGACCGAGATCCCCTGAGAAAATTATTTTCTTTTCATTAGCTTTAATCACCACAGATGAAGCCCCTAAAATATGACCTGAGGGGATGAGCTCAAATTGAGCTCCCAGTAATGATGTTTTATGATTCCAATTGATACTTTTGATCTGTGAATCAGTGACCATTACATCTTGCTGAGTATAAAACTCTTCATCAGATAATTTAGCACTGTCGAGTAAAATAATTTTAAGTAGCTTGGCGGTCACAGGTGTGCAGTAAATAGGTCCTTCAAATCCTTTCTTGACGAGTCTTGGGAGGTAACCAGAGTGATCTAAATGTGCATGAGTGATGATGACGGCCTTAATCTGGCCTGGTTTGAAAGGGAGGTTTTCAAGATTTTGCTTATCCGCATTTTCTGGCCCCTGAACAAGACCACAATCAATTAAAATGATTCCCTCTGGAAGTTCTACAAATGTCTTGGAGCCAGTCACTTGATCTGTTGCTCCCCAAAAGGTAATTTTCATCTCTTCCCCTCGCAAAGGATATTAACTTCACTCATGATTTCTCGGATGATTGATTCATTGATGCCTAATTGAATCAGTAGATCCTCACGGCCACATAAATCTTTTGCTACTATTATTTTCTTATTAATTAAAGATTCTTTGAGACTTTTTTTTATACATCTCAAACTTGTAATAGGGTAAAGTTTCAAATCCTTTATTTCATCAAGAAAAGATCTTTCTGTTGGTGCATTTATCCCAAGAAGTTTGAGCCCGGATCCATTGGCGTAGGTGATAGCATCCAAACTAAAGGCGGTGTTGCTTGCGAGATAAAAAGATTTAAGCAGCTTACCATCTGGGCCAGTTTTAAGATCATCCCATCTGGCCTTCACGTAAAGGGCAATTTTAATATCATTTTTAATACCTAATCTATTATGAAATTTGCATTCTACAAAATTTTTATATCCATCTTTTTCTGTGATGACGTCAACCTCATGTTTAACAAATTTCCCCTGAATCAGTTGACATGTTTTTGTCTTGTGTCCTTTGGCTTCAAAATATTTTGAAACAAATAATTCAAAATTATGGCCTGATGGACCTAAATCAAAAAGAGCTCTTTTTAAGGAATATTGTACGGCAGCAACCTGAGAACTTTCTTTAACTAGATGTAAAGCTTTATGATAGATGTCCCTTGTTTTAAAACCTTCATTAAGTTCATTGGCAATCTTTTCAGTGATACTTTTACAAGCTTTAGGTGAGAGGCCGGAATGTTGGATAGATTGGTAAAGTTTATTCTTAGAGAAGGGTTCTGGACGACCACTGGCCTTAATAATATTAAAATGACGTCTTGGCTTCTTATGATTTCTCATTCTTCCTATAATCTTTGATCAGCTGAAAGAGTTTTGATCTTGAGTCCTTCAGAGACTCTAAAATCTCAGAACGACCCAAGAGTATTATCTTAGAATCTTTCTTCACTTTGCAACCAACTTTTATAGGTTCTTGGTGGATGAGCTGATAAATGCCAAATAAGCTGCCAGAATTAATTTTTTCAAAAAATTTTGATCGTTTAGTCAGCTCAATTTCCCCATGGAGGAGGGCTATGCCTGTATTGGGAATCTGCTTTTCATAAACGATTTCAAAATCATCAGAAATAGAGAGAACTTCATGACTCTCTTTTAATTCCTTCATTTGCTGTTCATTTAATGGGTAAACCATGGTCTTCATTCTTGAATTCTAGATGAGTTGAAGAAATTGGAACATGCTCTAGATCATGAAATTTTGTGATTAACGATTGCCTTGGAAGCTTTATTAATAATTAAGATTTGCAAATTCAATAAGGCGATTTTCATCTTTGATGAAAATAATTTTACCTTCTTGCTCAATCAAGCCTTCTTCTTTAAATTCAGAGAAAAATCTAATGACTGTTTCATTCGCTGTACCCACCATGGAAGCCATCTCTTCTCTTGTGAGTTTGATATCCAAGCGCCAGCGGTGACCTTCTTGTATGCCATAAGACTTTTTTAAAATAAGTAGAAGTTCTGCCAGTCTCTCCCTCACATTTTTTTGAGAAAGTGCTGCATTCCTGGCTTCCGCCGCACCCATTTCTTTACTGAGCTTTTGAATGATATTAAGTGCTACGGTTGGTTCTTTTTCAACTTCCTTTAAGATAAATTTCTTATCTAAAAAACAAATGGCAGCATCTTCAATGACTGTAGCCGTTGCCGTATAATTATCCTGGCTAAATAAGCTACGATGACCTAGGACATCTCCAGGCCCAGCGATTCTGATTATGGACTCTTTTCCATCATTACCAAGTTTAGAAACCTTAATTTTTCCACTATTGATACAATAAAGACCAAAAGGAGGATTTCCTTGAAAGAAGATGGTTTGGCCCTTCTTGTAAGTGTTGGTGACTTTATTATGTGAAACATCATTGAGGGCGACTTGTTCAAGCTGACAAAAAATACCTTTGTCGCGGGACTGACAATTTTCACATGTTAAATTTGAATATAATTTACTCATTAAAGCCTCAACTAAACTTATCTTATCTTAGATATATCATAGTCAGGCCAGAAAAACCTGATTGGGATCAGTTTTTTTTAATATTTAATTTTTCTTAATAATTAAAGCCTTCAGTTTCTTGAGTTCATCTTTCATCTCGGCCGGAATATGTGTGCCTGAGGAACCGGAAAATTCAAATTCAACTGAATCTTTAAATTCATCGTAACATTTTTTTGCCATTTCATTTTTTGGGTACTTCAAAATGCACTGTTTAAAAAAAAGATCCCCAGATCCAAAGAAGTTTTCACGTTTTAAGTATTTTTCAGATCGTCCAATCCAGAAATTCAAGTCCGGGCCTAAAGAAGTTTGAGGGGTTCTGAACATATAATTAGATAAGTAACCAGAAATAAAAAGGTGGTCTACATCATGACCATCTTCAAGTGTAGCTATTTTTGTTAAGGGAGCTGCGAAAGATTGAATAAAGCTCTCTACTTCTTTGTCAGATTTAAGGCTATCATTTGAAATCTTTTTTGTTACCCAATGAGAGAGTTGTTTTCTCCAATTTAAGAGATT
>CANEVK010000265.1 GCA_947442115.1 Bacteriovoracaceae bacterium
AATTAGCTTTTAACCTTGGTTTTAAAAAAGATATTTCTTATTTCCTAATCGTTGATTTTAGAAAAACTGAAATACAACTTGAGCTACACCCCATGGATACATTCAGATCCATACACTCCGACTATGGTGAAACTCTTTGCTGTTATTTCCAATTACAGCCGAAATTTCCAGGATTAAATCCTAATCTTTTAAGAAACTATTTTATGACTCCCATTGGAAAACAAGTCACCAATCTTACTTTTTCTGGTGGACTGAGCCTGGTTAAGGGAGCCCTCAGTAAATTACTAGTGCCAAAATTTCTCATGGAAACGGATAAGCTTCCTTCTCAAATGAAAGCATCATTTGAACTTTTTGAAAGGAATGAAGATCAGCTACTCGAAATCTCGACTGAAAACATTTTTAAATTCTTCCAACATACAGACCAGATTGTAAAAGACATACTTCCAAAGTATGCCTGTGAAATTCTCTCTTACTATTCACATTTTGAACGAACTCTACAATCACTTATCTGGAAAATGGACGATCAAAGATTTGGCCAAAAGATAAGCTTTAGCAATCCTCTTGTGCAAAGCCGATTGGTAAAAAAATCAACAACTCCTCTTTATCCAAACAATCCAGATGTTTATTTTGAACTTATTGATGGATTCACCCCTAACGATCTTCATCAGCCTTTAACCTCGACTCAATTAAAGGTCACTCATGAAGGTGATTTAAAATTTTACTTCCTGGAACTTATTTCAAATGATCAAGCGATTGTAAGGCTACACGGAGAGGAAGTAACACTCAGCTTTTTGAATTTTATCCTTGCTCAAGCGGTGCAAGTCCCAATCGCAAAGATTTTAAAAGCGGTTCATTTACCTAGCTTTATTGACCTAAAAGATGTTCTTGAATCCACCCATGAAATTAAAGATGTCCTAATTACAATTTTAAATAAAGCTCAATCAACCATAAATTCAGTTTTTCAGACTCATGTTATCTCTTCACGAAGGGAAACATGAAAATTGTGATCCAAAGAGTGCAGCAGGCATCTGTCAGTGTTGAAGAAGAAATAAAGGCTTCTATTGGCAATGGTCTTCTTCTTTTGGTTTGCTTTGAACAAGGCGATGACGACACCGTGATTAATAAGAGTGTTGATAAAATTTCCAAACTTCGTATTTTTGATGATTCACAAGGTAAGATGAACCTTGATATCCAGGCCGTAAACGGTGAAATACTTTCCGTAAGCCAATTCACACTTAGCTGGGATGGAAGCGGTGGACACAGACCGAGCTTTGAGCAATCAATGCCCCCTCAAGAGGCCCGTTTAAAATATGCCATTTTTAACAGAGAATTAAGACAGCGTGGAATGATTGTTAAGGAAGGGCAATTTGGGTCATTTATGAAAGTGTCACTGATCAACGATGGACCAGTGACTTTTACTTTAAACTTCTAATTCATTAATTCAAGTGCCAGGTCTTTCTTTTTACCTTTCATCACAGAAACTAAGTTCTTGTTCGCTTTTGCATCTTTTGGAACTCGAGTCACTGTCAATCGAATCAGCATCCCAGTAATCGCTCCAGAGCGATCTGTCTTATTTTCAAAAAACCATTGAGTCCCTGTTTCTAAGGCCATTTCTTTAAGGATAAGCATGTTCATATCAATGCCATCACCAGAAGCATTCTGCTGGCCATGAGCAAAATCTAATTCAGTCGCTGTAAAAGTGTGGGCCCCTAAAAAAAGAGTAATCACAGATTTATCCGCATGAATTTGGTTTGAAATTAAAATCTTCTTCTGATTATGTCTAACTGTTGAAAGTTTATTGATCGCAGCATTCATCATTTGCTCAAAACTCTCATTTTCAACAGCTAAATCAACGTCCCTAATATCTGAAAGCTGAATTAAATCATCGTTCATAATATTTTGAAGATTCACTAACACTTCTTTAAAAGAAGTTCGAGGGCCTTCATAAACATTGGCCGCTGGGGCCTTTGGAGTTTCAACAACCATTGGGGCAGATGGGATCATTTCTGGTGCAGTGATTGTTTCATGGTAAACCTTATCATTCATGGCCATTCGCTCGAGGATTTCAGCGTGGTAATCTTTAAAGACTTGTCCACTCACGACAAGCCCCTGAGAATTTAATCCTCGCACAACAAGTTGATCAATGAGGGCACCAACATTTGTTTGACCGGCCTTGAGTAAATTCAAAGCTTGATTTTCAATTTCTCGACGAAGCTGAATATTATTAAATTCTTTCAAACCTAAAAGTGTCACACCCATCACAAAAATAATAAGACCGAAGCCCATGAGAACTTCATCATTCCTTTGAACTTCTCTCAAGAGAGAATTAGTCATTTCGACCTCATCCACTAAATTAACTTTCAAATTCTCCATCTGACTAAATTTTGCTGAAACGGGATTTAAAGAGGGATTTAGTTCCTTTTTAGCGAGCATCGGGGAATGCAACCTAGAAATACTTTCATGAAACCAGTGTACCTCTGAGATCAACTTATTTAATGTTTGGTATCCCTTACCTACATTTTGCTTAAAAGGGTTAATACCTTTAATTGTTTCATTCAGACACTCATCAGAAAGGGACATGAAGCCACGGTCTAAATAAGGTGATTGAACATCTTTGATCATAATCGCCGTAAAAGTCTGAGAGATGCGATTAAAGCAAGTACCAATTCCTTGGTTCAAAACATTCATTTGATTGAGTTGATTCTGATTTGTTTGGTGATGCCAAAAAGCGCCAAGAGTTGATACAAGACCTAGGCTGCAAAAAAGAAGAATCTTAGTAGTAGAAAAACTAAGTAATTTTTTCATAGTAAACAACATCCTTATTGTTCAAAATCAGGCCTTTCATAGACCATATGACACTCACCTATTCTCTCTTTTTCACTTTAGTGCAGTCAAGTAAGGAAAAATTACCAGGCTATTTAGTCAAGTAATGGAATCTTTTAAAAAGCTTTGATAGATTGCCACCGATGACTCCCGGGGATATGATTCAAACTAAAGGAGTCTGACAATATGTCGGATCAGGCCATTTTAAACCGAGTTCTTTCTAAATTTCCCTACATCTTAGGGCCGGTGATCCTTATTCATCTTTTTGTCCTTTTTTTTACTTGGGCCCCGCTTTCTCAAAAGAAAAATTCTGTAGCAGAGCTCAGAAAAAATCCTCTTAAAATTTTAACCTTGGGTAAAAAATCGGCCAAATCTAATAACAGTGTCTTCATAGAGCCTCAGAAAGCTCCGCCCAAAACATCTAAGACTCTTAACCTCTCAGATTTGGCAGCAATCTCACCCTCGAAAATATCTAGGCCACCAGAGAAATCGATGCGCCCTGGTTCAAGACCAGTTCATACAACGGCCCTTAATGGACTTCGGTATGACTCTGAAGATTTTAAAAAGATGGCCAGAGACTCCTCAAGCTCAACCACACAGAATTTACTGAATTCAAAAAAGATGGCACTCAACTTTGAACTTCCAGAAGGTAAAAAGCTTGATGAACTTAATGAATCAGAACTAAAGCTTTATGGCTTTTTGAGACGAGGGGCGATGAAATATGTTGCTTCTCTATCGTCAGAGCTTAAAGAATTTGAACTCAAAAACCCCCATCTTCATTTTCCTCTAACAGAATCAAAGCAAATTCTAACAGGTCGATTGGTTTATGATGGGCAGGGAAATCTAAAACAAATTAAGATGGTTCGCTGGACAAATATTGATAAGCTTCAGTCGTTTTTTGAAAATGTTCTCAAGCGAATGGACACTCTCCAAAACCCTCCAAAAGAACTCTGGTTAGAGAATGGAGAATTTACGGTCTTTATTTCCTTACAACTTAACGGTTAGTCCATTCTTCCCAAAAATTTCGAACTCTGTCAGAAACACTCTTTGGTTCTTTCTTTAATAGATTAAAGACAGAGAGCTTCATCTCGGCCTCTAAAGAGCTCAGAGTTTCCGGTGCAACCTGAGCTGCAGGGATAAGACTTTTTAACAACATCAGCTCATCCTCTTTGTTCTTCACAAGAGCTTCAATCTCTGGATTTGTTCTTATTTGAGCTTCAAATTCTGTTTGCTCTTCAGTTGTCATTGAGCCATCAAGATAACTCATCACTTTCTTTTGGTAAGAGTGGACTTGATTTGAGTTGATTTCTAAATTCACAACATCGCCCCTTGATTAAAATCATGAAGTAGCAAGTATCTTCCATTATGAAGCTTCTCAATCACCTCGTAGCGGGTCATTCCTGTAATGTCTTC
>CANEVK010000266.1 GCA_947442115.1 Bacteriovoracaceae bacterium
GCTTCACCGCGGATAGTTTCGCGGTAGTTAACTTGTGGAGCACCTACTTCAACTTCAGCTTTATATTCACGCTTTAAACGCTCAACATAAATTTCAAGGTGAAGCTCACCCATACCAGCAATACGTGTTTCACCAGACTCTTCATCTGTGAATAGGTGGAAAGTTGGATCTTCTTTAATGAAGCGCTGTAGTCCTTTGGACATACGGGCCTGCATCTCTTTATCCTTAGCTTTAATTGAAAGCTCGATAACAGGTATAGGTACATGCATACCTTCACATGAAAGATGCTCTACGTTTCCGTCCTCAGCTACAAAAGTATCCCCTGAAGCACAATCAACACCGATCATCGCGATGATGTCACCAGCAGAAGCGGCATCGATGTTTTCACGGTCATTTGAGTTCATTCGAACGATACGGCCAACTCGAACTCTTTTTTTAGTTCGCGTATTATAAAGAGTATCACCTTTAGTCAGTGTTCCCTGATAAATACGAGTATAAGTCAACTGCCCAAATTGCTCATCAGTGATTTTGAATGCCATACAAACAAGTGGCAGATCCATATCAGGCTCAAGATTAATTTTAGTGTTGGTCTTAGAGTCAATCGCCTTAGGCTTCTCACATGAAACTGGAGAAGGTAAATAACGAGCAACTGCGTTCAAGAGAAGTTGAACACCTTTATTTTTAAAAGCTGAACCAAGAAATACTGGAGTGAATTGAAGGCTATTAACACCTTTTCTAACAGCAGCATGGATCGCTTCTTCAGTGACTTCTTTACCATCGAGAATAGCTTCCATCATGTTGTCATCAAAAGCTGAAACAACATCAAGGAGTTCTTCACGAGCTTTTGTCGATTGATCAACGAGTTCGCCAGGAATGGCTTCTTCACGAACATTCTCTCCGTTATCACCATCAAAGAAGTAAGCCTTCATCGTAATAAGATCGATACAACCCTTGAAGTTTTCTTCTGCACCAATAGGGATTTGCATAAGAACAGCATTATGATTGAGCTTTTCACGGAGGGCCTTAACACCGTTATAAGGATTAGCACCCATACGGTCCATTTTATTAAGGAACGCAAGACGAGGAACGCGGTAACGCTTCATCTGACGGTCTACTGTGATAGATTGAGACTGAACTCCAGCAACTGAACAAAGAACGAGAATAGCTCCATCTAGAACGCGAAGTGAACGCTCCACTTCTACCGTGAAGTCCACGTGTCCCGGAGTATCAATTAAATTGATCTTGATGTTTTTTTGGTCACCTTCAGCAAAAGTGATTCCTTTTTCAGCAAGACCGGCCCATTCCACAGTTGTAGCTGCAGAAGTGATCGTAATCCCTTTTTCTTTTTCGAGCTCCATGTGGTCCATAGTCGCTCCGGCACCACCGCCCTTAACGTCTTCGATTTTGTGAATTTTGTCGCAATAGAACAGAATACGTTCTGAAAGCGTGGTCTTACCAGAGTCAATGTGGGCCGAAATCCCAATGTTTCTGGTTTTTGGTAAGTTCTTCTCAATCATCTGGACTCCAAAAATAGTTGAAGGTTCTTAAATAAAGGTAAAATTTTAGCCTGCATCATAATGGAACCCCTCAAGATTCGTCAATTTTTTTAACCAATTTTTGCTTATTGCCAAAAGATGAATTTTGAACGAAATAATAACCCCATGAATGGCAAGAAAGACTTAGATAAATCAACACTCTATGAAGCTGTCAAAACGCTTGTGGAGCATCCAGGTAAACACCTACACCTAGATCAGCAAAAACTTTTCACGCTCTTTAGCGTTGCTTTTCAATATATTCTTTTTCGATCTACCAAGCATCCTGGCCACTATATAATAAGAATAGAAGATGCCTCCCTGGCCGAAAAACTTGCTAAGAAGGCCAAAGATGACACGACGCGGCGCTTCATGGGGAGACTTTTAATCCCAAGAAGACTTACCTACGGCAACTCAACCTTTCATCTTGATTATTTTCCTCTGGCCACCTGGGGGACAACGAAGGATCTTCCAAGAGAGAAAATTCAAGGTGCTATTATTGTTAAAAACACCTCACATAATCCCCTCATTGATGAAGCTGATTTTAGACATTTAAATACTGATGATCAGGCCGTGGCGCTGTTTGGAGAACACTTCTACCTGAACTCTTTAATGGAAATTGCTCCAAAAACAATTACTATTGCTTTTGCTGAAAGTTATCAGGGTTTAGAAACAGTTAATTTTGATTTTATCGAGGAAAAAGAAGAGAGAATGATTGATGGGGTCATTATTTCAGGAAATATTCAATTTGAGGAAGATTGATTTTCTTTAACACCGTCTTTATAAAATACATCTGTCATTTCGCCACTTCTTTCCCACTCTTGCCAGTGACCCTGCTTTAAATCATCTTTAAAAAGACCCTTTGATTTTATGGCCCCACTTAAAAAATAATAAGTCCAAGGCCCATTTTTTCTCCCATCACTATACTCACCTTCGGCAAAAATTTTTCCAGTGTCATAGTAATGCTGCCAAGTACCCTCCCTTTGGGATTTTAAATAAGACCCCTGAGCTGCAACAATACCGGACTCAAAATGAATCGAGACTAAACCATCCTTATAAACTTTTGGCTGAAATACTTCTAAGGGAGGTAGCTGCCAGAAAAATCCTTGGATTTTATCATCTTCTTGCAATTTTCTGACGAGCTTTAAAAGATGAAAAATAGACCCTTCTTTTTCTGATTTAGGGACCTCTTTTATGTAAGAAAGTTCGTCTACGAGGCGAGAAAAAAAACGAGGGATCGTAGATTTAAATGAATAAAGAATCTCTTCATCTAGACCGTGAATACATTTTGCAAAGACAGTTGGTATTTGATCTTGGGATGCTAGGACTTTTTCTATTTCATCACTTGGTAAATTTAAAAAGTCCTCAAAAGATTTTATATTTCTCATGACGTAAGTCATAAAAACTGGATCTTCAAGAATGGCCATGGAAAGAATATTAGAACGGCTTTTAAGACCAGTCGTTTCAAGATTAGTTACTAAATCCCTAAATCCTTCATATTGTCTTTTTTTAATTCTTTCTAACATCGCCATCTGATTACCAGTATTTTACAATTGAGCCGATTCACGGATTTTTTTGAAAATCATTTTTAAATTTTTTATGATCTCTTCAAACTCTTTAGTGGTCATATGAAAAGGAAGAGAAATTCGCAGACCATTCCTTGAAAATTTCTCCAATCCTACATGGATGAGCACCTGAGCAGGTTTAGAGGCCCCACTTGAACATGCGGCCCCAGCAGAAATCATAATGCCATGAAGATCAAAAAGAGCAACACTTATATCTGAAGTTAAATGATTGAAATAAAAATATATGGTGTTTGAGTTCATTAAAGTAGCTGGCCCCATAATCAGAGCTCCAATTCCATCCAACTCATCCATAAGAAATGATTGTAATTTTTCTTTGAAAACAAAATTATCAGAGATACTCACTTTTGACAGGTCATTCAAAGCAAGCCCTATTGATTGAATCCCCATCACATTTTGAGTTCCTGACCGCAAAGGCTGCTGGCCCCCACCTGTAATTAAAGGAAACTGAGGAATAGAAGATGAAGTGACACTGAAACCAACACCCTTTAATGCTCCAAATTTATGGGCAGAAAAAGTGAAGATGTCAGCCTCAATGAGTGTTGCCCAATCTAGAATTTTCCCTGGTGCCTGGACTGCATCGACATGAATATAAAGATCGCTTATTGATTTAAATCTTTTTAAGTTTTCAAGAGGAGCAACATGGCCAAGTTCATTATGAACCCAAAGATGATGGTAAAGGATGATAAGATCAGGATGTTCATTTTTTAGACGAAGAATTTCAGCAAGATTCAACTCATCATTATAGGTAAAATCGAGATTTCTCTGTAATTGATAGGTGATCGACTCGGCTTCATATGTCTTTTCAGCTTGTGAAACAACAGCAGGATGATCGATTAAAGAATAACAAATGAGTAATTTTCTATTTGTCTCCCTGGCCCACTTGGAAAAAGAATAAGAAACAGCTGAGATGGCTTCAGATGCACCAGAATGATAAACGATCTTCTGTTTGTTCTGATCAACTGAAAAAACTTTTGAAATTGAATCAGTGACCTGATTTATGATCTTTCGAGACTGTTTACCTGAGGAGTGCTGAGAAGCAGGATTGGCAAAATAA
>CANEVK010000267.1 GCA_947442115.1 Bacteriovoracaceae bacterium
ACAACTGAAGTTGAAATTCCTGAATCAATAAAACAGTCAGCGCAAAAAATTAAAAAAGAGCATGATGAGATTCATAACGAATTAGAAAAGGCCAAGTCGGAGGAAGTCATTCGAAAGACGGATGAAAGCACTAAAGTCTTCAATCTCAGACAGCATATGGCGATCGAGAAAATTAAAGAATTAGAGCAAAGAAAAGTTAAAGCGGAAAGAGAAATCAATGCTCTTATGCAGCAAAAAAATAGCAAATTACATGAGGAACTTAAAAAAGTTACCGATGTCTTAGTTTCTGAAACAAAAAAGATAATGCCCCTTGAAAAAGAATTTGAATTACGTCTCTCAAAAATTTCAAATTTAAAAACAGAGATGCAACATTTTTTCGAATCTTCTTTAGATGAGCGTAAAAAGAACTCTCATTTTATTGAAAATCAAACTAAAGAGATTAATCAAGTTGGCTCACTTGTCAAAGAAACCCTTATCATTTTACAGAAAGATGTTCATCAAGTAAGTGCTGAGTTAGAAAAGCTCACCCAGCAAAAGCTAGAGCTTCTTTCTTACCTTGCTCAATTAAAGGAGGAGGTATTTTTAAAGGAGGGTGTGCTACGTCTCTGTGAAAACAAAAAAAATGAAACAATACAACTTGATGCCGAAATTGAGGAGTTAAAAGTAAGACTTTCAGACCTCAGAGAATTAGGCCTTAAGCATGGTCAATTACAGTCAGATATTATTATACTCCAGTCTCAGCTTCAAGATTCTAAAATAAAAGTGGATTCTTCATTACAAGAGATGAGTGAAGTCAAGTCTCAAAAGATTAAGCTTCAGTTTGGCGTTGAGCAATTAGAGCATGAATTTGAATCCAGAAGGGGACACCTGACGCTTTTAGAAAAAGATGTCTTGAATCATCGTATTTTACTTGAAAATTTAAAGAATGAGGAAGCTCAGTTAAATCAAACCATAAAAGAAAAGAAAATTGAACTTTCAAAAAATCAAGCAGAAATATCTCAGTCTTCAGCTCAAAAGGAAGCTTTTTTAAAAATGCTTGAAGAAGTGGGGCAGTTTTACCATCAGAAAAAAGACGTCTTTCTAAGAGAGATGGATCTTTTAGATCAAAACTTTGAGTCAAAACGACTTCAATATGAAGCGGAATTTGAGATGAAGAAAACTTCCTGGGATTTAGAGTTTAAAAAATTTACTGAACAAAGAGAATCGGAACAAAAACTAAAATTAATACAGCTTGAACAGCAAGAAAAAGAAGAAGTAGGAAGAAAGAGAGCTGAATTCTATAGTCTTGTGATGGAATGCTTTAAAAGACAATTTGAAAAAGATGATTTTGTTTCAGTGGATCAAAAGATTAATGGAGTGAGAAAGGATGTCGAATCCGTCTTCGAAAGATTTTTTGGTCGTCAAACCTCAAAAAGATTTTGGTGATTATTCTTTTAAGATAGGTAGTGAAAAACAAAATTTGGTATTAGGTGAATTTTCCTCATACCAAAATTTACCATTATGATCTTTCATGATTTTTTGTGAAATGCTCAGACCCAAACCCGTTCCTTTACCAGAAGCTTTCGTTGTAAAAAATGGCACCATCATTTTTTTTACAACCTCTGTAGGTATACCTGCTCCAGAATCAGTCACTGATATAACCCAGTGATCATTTTTTTCTTCGAAATCAATTCTTATCCATGGGCCCTCACTTCCCTCAATAGCATCAGTGGCATTATTTAAAAGATTAAGTAGAACTTGTGAGATTTGTACCGGTCTTCCTGAACTAAGAGCAGCATCTTTTGATTCCCAGATTAATTGAATGCGTTTTTGATTAATTCTCCATTTACAAATTTCGAGAGTGTCTTCAATGATACTATTGAGCTCAATGGGTTCTATTGGATCATCACCTCCATCTCTGGCAAATATTCTAACACCTTTGATGATTTTGCTTGAACGCTCTGTCATCTTTATAATCTTAGTCATATTTTCTGTGATCTTATCCGGTAATATCTCTCCAGACTGAGCACTGGCCTGAGTCATCCACGCCACACCCTGAATGACCGCCATCGGGTTATTGAGCTCATGAGCGATACTTGCTGCCATTTCACCAAGTGTATACATCTTAGAACTCATCACTTTTTGGGCCTGCACTTCCTGAGAAATAGCATATTGCTCCATCCTCGAAATAACATTTTCGAGAGTAGCCTTCATCGATGTGCAGAAAAATTTGAGGGCCTCAGAGAAGTCAATATGATGAGTCGCTGAAAATGAAATAATATAATTTGTCTCTCCCGCTGTGTTGAGACAGATGCTTATGATATTGTTATCAAACTTTATTTCTTCACAATTCGTGGTACTTTTAATTTCAATTCTGCCTTCCCAGGCCAATTTCTTTTCAATAATTTTAAAAACGTAATGAATCGCTTCTTCGAAATCATTGGATTTAGAGCAAAAATTGGCAATATCGATATTGATTTTTGAAAATGTATTAAAACTTTCTAGCGTTTTGTATGATTTTTGGAGTTCTTGACGTGAAAAACGCTCTGCTTGAATTAATATATAGAAATCAAAGACAGGTGAGTAGATCGGAAAGTCACGATAAGTGAGACCAAAATTGGATAGGGTTGAAAGATCTTGAATCACTGGAGAAAGTGCTAAAAGAATTTCATCTGTCTCCGGAATTAAAATGACTTCTCCGCTAAATCTTATATTGGTTGAGTTTGATTCAATTGTGACGACTTTCTCACTTAGTTTTGCCGCATCAGCAATAACATTGACACCCTTTGGCAGCAGAGTCTTCAATAATTCCCCTTCATGAATATTGATTTTAATATTTTTAAAACACTTCTCAGCGCTTGGCCCATATGAACGTAGGAGACCATCTTTTGAAAAGATAAGGTGAAAGGGAAAAAGCCTGTTCAGTGTCGTTTTCATTTAGGCTATGACCACTTGACCTTAAAGCGACAGGAGGCTTCATCTAAATCTTGAATCTTTTCAATTTTAATGTCAGAGATGCCATATCTTTGAGCAAGAGCTTCTAAGAGTCCTGAGACCATTGGTGAGAGGCCAAGTCTTTGCGACTTGTACAATATTTCAAATTCTGTATCTGTGACTTCTTTACTGATTTCAAATTCAGGAGGAATAAGGCCAGGCATCATGGCCCCCATGTGCTCGTGCATCCTGTTTAGATTAGCAAGGCATTCTTTAAAATTTGGTCCAAAAAGTTTTAAAAGTGGTTCATATCCAGCTTTTGAAGCGTAACCTACCCAGTACATGCCAAAGAGATGAAGAATTTCATCGGCTGTTTTACCAGTCACTTCACTGGCACTCTTTACAAGCTTATAGGTAATCGCATCATCATAGACGGTGAGTAATTCAAAGTTGTCTTCATTTAAAGATGCTTTGTTTTTTACTGTCTGCCATCCCTCGGCCCCATGGCCATCAATCACAAGTTGCCTAATGGCCATGTTTATCAGTCCATACATGATGATGCCCTCATTTCAAGATTTTCTTCTCTTAAGAAAAACACATCTTGTCATGACAGGGAAGAAATATGTTAATTTATTCTTAAAAAATTAGAATTGTTTTTGTCCACTATCGCATTATTTGGCACGTTCTTTTTGCCAGATCTTCTGCCGCCGCCCCACAGAGATGGATGTTGTCATTCATTGCCGCTCCAGTACACCCCATTCGATCTTGAATTTGAACCCGCTTTAAAAGCTCTTTACCATCAAAGTAGGGAGAGTCTTTCATTAACTCTATTCCATCAATGACTTGGCATTTTTGATCTAAGTTTTCTTTGATGAGCTGATTTATTCTTAAGGTATTAGCAAGATTTTTTAGTGAGACATTTCTCTTGGTTTTAACTTCCATTTCAAAAGTTGGAGTGAGAAAAAAACAATTTTCTTTTGAGATATAGTTTTGTTCAAGAGTCTTTGCAAATTGATTAATGTCTTGGGCAATCATTTCATTTGAACTCGCAATATAATTATCTCCAAAGAAGAAAAGGACTCTTTTTGGAAGATAATTTTTAAGCATTGGTTCTAATCTCTTTTTACAGGCCGGAACCTTTTCACCGCTACCTATATTTTGATGGTCTGATTCTTGAGTTCTTTGAATGATTTCAATTTGATCAAGTCCACCTTTGCCGATCCAGCTCCCTGGTATACTTGCACCTTTGCCTAAG
>CANEVK010000268.1 GCA_947442115.1 Bacteriovoracaceae bacterium
AAAGATTTAAAACGAAGTAATCTTATTCTTTTTTATCTTTTAGCGAAAAAGGCTTTAGCAAAAAGCCAAGAATGCTTAAAGCTACCAAGAAATTAAAAAACCACCTTAACAATTCCCAATTTCCCTTTTCGGCCCAGGGAAGATGGAATGTTATGGCCAAGATTAAACTAACGAGTAGTATTGACCACTCCTCTTTGCGAGTAGCAGAGTATGTAAACTCTGATTTCAATAAAGTCTCATCTTTTTCAAACAACTGCTTTTCTTGAATCTTAATATGATCTTTTTCAAATGACTCTTTTGAATCAAAATCTTGGGGAAGTAATGAAAAAGTGGTAGATTTTTTTTGCGCACTCACCTCATAACTCAAAGCATGTTCTCGTAGCTTTTTTAGTAAAACATTCTCCCGTCTCGCCATACCAAAACGAAACTTCACTTCTGTTGGAATTTCATCCTCAATAAGCAACATCACTTTGTCCCATTCAAGAATTGGAACACCCACCTCTACGATATGAGATCCCTCCACCTGTTTTATTCCCTCAAATTTTGTAGTCAAACGCAAAATCAATGAATGAGGGGAATACTTTTCAACTGCTTTAGAAAATTCCTGCCACTTCATGCCAGGGATTTGGTCTGAAACGATGATGACAGAAGGTAAATGCCTCTCAATATAGAGGAGAGCTGGTTTTGCTTCACCAAACATACCGATGTCTAAAGTCATCTTTTGAAAAAAACTTTTAATCTTTTCCATAAAGAGTCTTGCCACAGATTCATCGGCAGTAACAATTGAGATGCTAAAATTTTTATCTTTCATCCATTATCCATTTTTGGCTGCTAAACGCTGATTTGCACTAGAGATTCTCTTTGAAAACAATCTAAAAATATCGATTACTCTTTGAGGAGATTCTTCTAATAACTTCATAAAAGGAGATCTATCAAAAGCTAGACTTATGGTAGGAGTCTTTGCCATTACTGAGGCAGTACGTTTCTCACCAGTGACCATTGCCATCTCGCCCACAAGGTTACCTTCTGAAATAACTCCAATAGGCTTTATCGCATCCTGGGCTTCAATGAGAATTTCAACTTCTCCCTGCTCAATAAGGTAAGCACTCCCCCCTCTCTCACCTTGCATAATGAGAATTTCTCCAGGCAAAAAAAGTGATTTATAAAATGACTCCTGAAATCGCAGTATTTCTTGATCCTTAATTTTAAGACTCCACTCTTCATAATATCTTATAATATCAAGTTTACAGGGAACCAGGAGCGATTCATGATTTGATTTTTCTCCCTCCCCAATCTGAGTGACCTGAAATTTTTCCAACACACTCAAAAATTCTTTGGGACACTGAAAAAAAAGTGTTGAGATATCTTCTGAATGCAAAATAAGAGCAGAGAAAGATAAAAATTCAGAAAAGAGTACAGAATTATCCCATTCTGATTCAAGAAAACATAGCATGTCAAAAAAATATGACTGCCCATCTACAGATCTTAGCGCCTCGCTAAAATCAAAATTAAGACCCATAAGCTTGACTGTATTATTAAACTCAATAAGCCGGGCGGTCGCTGTAGCAGTACCGTTTTCATAAGCAATCAAATGTCGAGTAGAGGTATAGACATCAAGTGAATCGGATATTTTTTTAGTGTAATGATAAAGTTGATGGGGCGTGCGACCAGATTTTACTAAGGCTTCAAATCTTAAATTGAGAAGGTCATTGATTTCTTGAGTACTTGTCGCTTTCTTGACTATTATGCTCATGTTGTTCCGCCTAGATTTTGCCTTCCAATTATATCAGAATAAATGCAATGAAAAATACTAAACTCTCAATCATCCCGATCTTTGGACTTTTATTAATTTTTTGCACAAATGCGTTTGCAGCAAATGAAGAAATAAATCAGATTGTTGAATTAGGCCTATCGAAAAGCTTTGATATTAAAGTTGAAAATGAAAGGATGGATAAGGCCTATAGAACTCGTTGGAATAACTGGTCTCGCCTTCTTCCCACTTTAAGTCTCTCAGGAGGCAGGATATTTGATCGAGCTGAAGCTTATCATTCAGGTATTATAGACACCACTAAAACTTGGTATTCAAATCTTTATGCGACTGCTAGCTGGAGAATTTGGGATAATATGCAAAATATTACCAATATTCAACAGGGGCAAATTGATTATCAATACCAAAAGAATTCAAGCTACTTGAGAATACAGGAATACATCATAAGGCTAGTGGAACTTTTTCTTGATTATGAACTCATAAAAAAACGTCAAGAGATTGAAACAAGAAGATTAGAGGAGAACCAAAAAGTTCTAGATCAAACCAAACAACTTCTAGATGCTGGGGTAAAAACCAGAATGGATGTTCTTGATGTTGAAATACAAGTCGTAGATGCGCAAAGAAGTCTCAGTGAAATAACGACAAGATTAGGAATCTCAAGGCAGAATCTTTTGCTACAATTAAATTCAAAGGATGATGAAAAACTTCCTGAGTTTGATTTTTTCAAGCTTGTGCCTTATTACCAGTCATCTTTTGATGAAAAGTTTGAAGATTTTAAATTAAATTGGGAAAAGAAATATCTGCAAAACCATTTTGAGATCAGAAATCTTTCAAACAACTTAGAACGATCTCGATTAACATTAAGACAAAGCCGCTTAGGTTATTTTCCTAGATTAGATTTTACAATTACAGAACAATGGGACTACTCACGCAAGATTTCAAGAACAGGTTATAGTGAGGGAGAAGATGGAGTTCTAAATTCAACATCCATGGGGCTACAATTAACTTGGACTGTTTGGGATTGGTTTGCAACACCAAATACTATTCTTAATGAGGGAAGTAATTTTCAGATTGCGGACACCGAATACAGAAGAGGACTCAGGACTATTCAAAGAGAAATAACAAATTCAATTGCACAGTATGAATTGAATGAAATCCAATTAAAAGCCGCTAAGATGCTCTTAGATAAAAGTGAGATGTGGGTTTACCACTCGAGGGAGCGTTTTAAATTAGGTCGTTTAACAAATATGGAACTCCAGCGTGCCATCAATCAAACATACCAGGCCAAAGTTAATGTCGCTACTTACCTTAAAGATAAATTCCTTTACATGGCGAGAATACTTTATCACATGGGATATGATTTAGCTCCGGAAACTTCCGCCGTGCCTTGGCGCTGACCAAAATCCTCTAAAAATTCATAGATGGCCGGTAACATGATCAGTGTAACAATGGTTGAACCAATGAGCCCAGTCATGATCACAATTCCCATACTCGCGTAGGGTATTCCCATAATTTTTCCTTGACCTAAAGCTACGGGTAAAACCCCAGCAACATTACATGCCGTCGACATCAGTATAGAGATAAATCTCTGGGAGCAGCCTTTAATAATCGCCTCTGAACGCTTGAATCCTCTTGCGCGCCATTCATTAAACACGTCAACTAGTACGATTGAATTATTAACAGCAATTCCCGTTAAAATAATTAAACCCAATCGCGCCATAGGGTCTAATGGTAGATTAAAAAAACTTAACCCTAACAACCCAAATATGACCGCCATGGGAACACTAGTCATAATCGCCAGAGGAATACGGATAGATTCAAACATTGCGGCAAGTAAAATAAAAATAAGAAAAACTGAAAGTCCTATGATGAAAAGTGAGTTCTTTCTCGCCTTTTCAATATTCAAAGCACTAGAGTCTTTCGCCAGTCCCTGACCTTCTCGAAAATCGTAACGACTAAGGAAGGACATTATTTTTTCTCTGACTTGATCTTTAAGTTGTGATTGACCTTCAGGAAGATAAAAATGCAATCTTCCCGAGGTCGTACCATTCTCGCGACGTATGGAGTTTAGTTGTGGACGAATAAGCCATTCACCAAGATTAGAAAGTTGAACTGAAACTTTTTCATCAACAGGAACCATATACTGACCCCAAAGGTCTAAGGTCCAATGATCAAATTCTTTAGGAGTCATTACTTTTAGAATCGTTTCTCGCTGGGAAATAGTCGCCGGGATTTCCCCATAGACCTTATCACCAGTTGAAAAAGATGATGAGATTTTTTTCACTGAAAGTTTATTGCGGATTAATTTTTCCTGAGAGACATTAAAAAAAGCTCCATGTGAATCACTCTCCTCAGCATCATTTTTTATCTGATCAACAAGTCCTTTA
>CANEVK010000269.1 GCA_947442115.1 Bacteriovoracaceae bacterium
AACTTGAAGCAAAAAATAAATCCGATTGGGATAACATCATTGTGGTCTTAGGAGAAAGCCAAAGTCCGGATCACATGAGTCTCTTTGGTTACGAGCGCCCAACCACTCCTTTTTTGGAAAACCTTAAATCATCGGCTTCTTTTCATGCGATGAAAGGACTCTCCAGTGGTGTCTCCACAGACATCAGTGTCGCTTTTTTTCTCAATGTTACTTATGGTGAAGCCGGAGTCATTAAAGCTGCCAAGGGTGAGCACTGTCTTTTTAAACTCGCTAAAGATCAGGGCTTCTCCACTCACTTTTTATCGGCCCAATCATCCCAGCAGCTGCGCTACATCACTCCTTATCTTTGTTCAGCTTCCCTGGATGATTTTAGAAGTCTCGAGGAAGTTTCTCCTGAAACACAAAATGCCAATGCCGCCATTGACCGCCATCTCTTGCCAAAGCTTTCTGAGCTCTTAGGAAAAAAATCTAAAAACTTCATTATGCTTCACCAACGTGGCTCCCATGGCCCCTGGGAGCTACGCTCAACGGATGAATCTAAAAAATTTCTTGAAGCTTCAAAAGATCATAGGATTAATGATTACGATAATTCTGTGGTAGAGTTTGATCTTTTTTGGAAAGATCTGCATCAGTTATTAAGTCAACAATCATCAAAAACACTCGTCCTCTATTTATCTGATCATGGCGAAGCGGCGGGAAGAAATCAAAAATTTGGTCATGGTTTTTTAGCGCCAAGTTCTTTTGAAATACCTTTTTTCTTTTTTAGCTTTAATCAACATTTGCCTGAAAAGACGAAAGAGCTTCCTCGATTTTTGCCTCAATATAATTTTTCACTTTATCTTATTGAGCAGATGGGCTGGAAAACAAATCACCGACCTCATGAACCGATTGATGACTTTATGATTTTTGGAAATGATATTGATGGTTTTGCAGGGAAGATGAAAATTAAATTTTCTTCTCCGGGTGAGTATGTTTACACTCCAGAATCATAAAACCAGACTCCTGCCATTGAAATCTCACATTATATCCAGCAATTGAAACTCCAAAAGACTCATCTTTATCAAAACTGGGCCTTGGATCTAGGCCTATGACTTTTTCTATGAGGATTCTGATCTCTTCATCATCAGGGGCCACACAACTCCACTCCACTTTTTTAAACTCAGGCATGTCTTGAAAGACTCCAGCTCGCGCCTCGTTCACAGCATCGGCATAGGGAAGATAGGGTTTAATATCAAAAATGGGCGTACCAGAGACAAGATCCACACCCTCGACCCAAAGTGAAATTTTATCCGCAAGAAATTCTAATTTTTTAAATCTCACGACTGAGAGACCTAAATGATTAGGTCTATGGGGTGAGCGGGTGGCGAAGACTCCCCACTTTGAATCCCCACCAAAGCGTGGTGGGCGAACTAGGGCCTTCACTCCTTCTTCAATAGCTTCATGAAAAGAAAAGATAAGCCAAAGATGAGAGAAATTTTCTAAACCTCTGAAAGCTTCAGCAAAAAAATCATTCTTAGGAAAATCCATACGCCCCCAAGCTTCATTAACAAGCAAAGGCTGACGAGGGATTCCAAATTTTTCTACAAAAGGAGTTTCTATAAAAGTAATTGGCTTCATATTTAACTTTCATGAATGAGAGATCGACTTCCCATAAAAATCCTGGTGTAAATTCTCACGCAAATGAGTCCATTCATCATTAAGCTTAAGGTTGTCGCAAAGGACATGTAAAGGGAGTGATTAATGAGTTCCTCTAAAATTATATCTTCCCCAAAAAAAGCCGTACTGATGGGCATTCCGGCCAAAATCATAAAGGAAATCAAAAAAAGATTTCCGTGAAGAGGATGGGCCGTTCCCATGGCATGAAAATCTCTTAGACTTAAATGCCGATAGTGGCTACAAATATAAAGGCCTAAGATTTGCGCAGGGACAACTGAGAGTAAAAATATTTTTATCCCGACAATAGCATGTGTATCAATCAAAAGAATACTTAACATATCCATCGCTAAAGAAATAGAGAGATCAATCATCGAATGAAAAGCATCTGTTTGATAGAAAAGAGCACGCATACTGTAGTAAAGAGAAATAGAAGAGAGAATCCAAGGCCATTTATGAAGAGCAAAATCCGGTAATAGAAGTAAAAAGAAAAGCGGGATGACGTAAACTGGTTTAGAAAGAATATTTCTCAAAACCATATAGGCTTTTCTCCATGGTATAAGACCAAATCCCCTCCAGGAAGGGTCCATAGAGAAATCATTCAGGGCCAGAGTATAAAGTGTTGCATTCAGCTTTTTAGGTAAAAATCTTAACTCCCACTCCTTACCTTTTGAGATTCGATCCATCATCACTTTATTATTCAGAGTTAAAGAATTGGCCACGACAGAAGGTGAAACCAAAAGTTGAAAGCAGCGATAAAGAGCATGAAAAAAAAGATGAATCATCGCTAGTTTGGTAAAGCCTAAACTTAATTCCACAAACATGATTCCAATTTGGGCGGTACTGGCAAAAGCTATCTGCCCCTTAATATTGGCCTGGACTCGACCTTGAAGTGTGGAAAGAATAAAGGTGATGATTCCAATCAGCATCACTAGAACTTTAATCTCAAAGGCCGTTGACCAAATAGGAAAAGTCCGCACGAGGAGGAAGACTCCTGCATGTATAGAGAGCGCCCCATAGAAAATGGCACTCGAGGGAGTTGGTCCCTCCATCGCCTTAGATGGCCAGGTATGAAAGGGAAATTGAGCTGACTTGCCAACAGAGGCCATCACAAGAAATAAGCCCAGAATGATAATATAAATTTTGGGAGTATTGATAAATGTCGTGTTAGAAATTTGCATGATGGCAGAAAAATTAGTCGCTTCATGCCACAGTACATGCCCCAGCACTGCTCCCATAAGAATCCCGACATCACACACTCGATAAATATTATAGACTCTCCAGGCGTTCATAACGGATCTTGTGTGAGAGCGGTAGAAGGCGATCAAAAAGAATGAACTAAATCCAACGAGCTCCCAACCAGCAAAGAAGAGATCAAGAGTTCCGGCGAGACTTAAGATATACATCCCGAAAATAAAAAAAAGAATCGTGCTAAAAAAACGCTGATAGCCTTTCTCAAGATGTAAGTATCCATGAGCATACTTGACCACCATCAAACCCAAGATATGAGTCAAGGTCATCATGATGATGGTATTAAAATCTATCCAAATCATGAGATCAAAATGATGTCCAAAAAGTTTTAATTTGAGAACATTATGCTCTAGTGGAAGTTTTCCTAGTGACCCTTCATAAATCAGTAAAGCAAAGGTAAAAAGAGCAGGCAAAAGAAGACTGAGCCCTGTAATTCGAGTCACTGTTTTTTCTTGAAATCTATAGGGTAAGCACAAGAGAAGACAAGACAAAATAGGAAGGACATAAATCCAAACAAGAATATTTAGCATAAATCTTCCAGTGCATGATTAAGTTTTAACATCTCACCATTTCTAAAAACATAGTAGCCTTGAGTTTTATAATCCCAGCATCCATAATGAACCCAGTTATTATAAACAATTTCTTTCACCAGGGGATTTCTCTGGATAGCAGAAAGAGCAACCTCTGGGGACTGCTCAACTAAGACAAAAAGTCTCAGAGGTGTATGTTGATCAATCATCTGAAATGGCAGACCAAATAAAAGATCACTTTCAGTTCCGTGGCTGACTCCAATATTTCCTACGATATTTTGTGGGAGCTTAGAACCTGCCCCAAAACGAAGATTATCGACTCGTGAAAAATAATAATCAAGATTGATACCGGATGTGACTGGGATCACTGCTCCTAGTGAGCTCGCCAAGATGTCACCATTCGGATCAATTTCTCTGTCATAGGATTGAAGAAAAGATCTGCGAGATAAATCGACTTCTTTGGTAAGGCTGCGATTACCAACGATCGAAAACGCCACATTGGTGTGGCCCATTTCTGGTCTGGTTTCAAAAAGAGAATAGGATCTTCTTAAAACTTCTTTTTGAGCTAATTTGCTCACCGGTCTATAACTCACAAGTTTAAACATCTGGGATCGTTCTCGTGCATTTTTATAAACCGCAATGGAGATGTATTTTTTGAACTTATCAAATGAAGCTTTATGTAATTCAGGCAAATGATGA
>CANEVK010000270.1 GCA_947442115.1 Bacteriovoracaceae bacterium
GATGAATATTTTAAGAGTAAGTGCCTCATTCTTAATTATTTAAAGAGTGACGCATTTCTTTTTGTACCGGCCGAACAAGAAAAATTATATCAGGATCTCATTCAAGTTTCGCAGAAAATAAAAAAAGCGCTTATAACTGATTTAGACCTCCCACTTTTTTTCAAAACTCAATTTAACAAAAATAATTTAGAAGTGGCCCTTACCATTACAGAAGTAGTCTTTAATCAGAAGTTATCAATCGATTTAAATAAGATCAATCCCCCAGATGGCCGCTTTTATATAAAGAAATATAAGGATAGTTTTATTGTTGTCGATTTTGCTCATACTCCTGATGCATTAGAAAATATTTCTCAAGGTCTCAGATCTGCTTTTCCAGGATTCAAGTTGAAAGTTCTTTTTGGGTGTGGTGGTGATCGCGATCGAACCAAGCGTTCCCTCATGGGACAAATTGTGGATATGTATGCGGATGAAATTTATGTCACGAGTGATAATCCGCGGTCGGAAAATCCGGAACAGATCATTGAAGATATAATTCAGGGTATCAAAAATAAAAATTATAAGAAAATTATCAATCGACCTGAAGCCGTTAAGATAGCTTTTTCTGAATTGGAATCCAATCAGGTTTTACTTCTTGCAGGCAAGGGTCATGAAAACTATATTTTAATTAATGGTGTAAAGCATCCCTATAGTGACATTGAAGAGGTCGAGGCTTTTATTAATCGGAAAAATACATGATTTCACTTAAACATCTCTTGAATTGCGCTGCCATTTTACAACCTTTGCAAGATATCAATCTTAATCAGCAATTGAATTTTATCACTGATTCAAGAAAATATATTCACCCCGGGGCATTTGTGGCCATCCCTGGGGCAAAGGTAAATCCATTGGATTTAATCTCTCCCATTTTAGATCAGGGATGTCCCTTGGTTATTTATCAAAAAAATGCGGAAAATGATGAGCTCATTCAGAAATTATCACTCAAATTTGTAACCACCAAGTTTCTGCCCGTATCTGATTCAGTGACTTTTCTCCAGCAATTAACTAATTCTCATATTCAAGAATGGAAAACGGCTCATCCTCATCACACTGTTTTTGCCATTTCAGGTTCTAACGGAAAGACGACTCACAAGGAGATGCTTTCCTTTATATTAAATACAATTCGTCCCAATAAGATTGTTGCGACAGAAAAAAATAACAATAATCACCTTGGGGTTCCATTAACCCTACTCAATGTTCATGAACAGACAGAAATGGTGGTGCTGGAGCTTGGGAGTAATCATCCTGGAGAGATTAAAGTTCTTTGCGATATAGCTGTACCTAATGCAGGACTTACAACCAATATTGGTGCTACTCATCTAGAATTTTTTGGAACTGAAGAAAAAGTTTTCACAGAAGAGGGTTATCTTTACTATGCCGTAAAGGATCAACTTAAGGATAAGGGATTTTATCTCATTAATATGGATGATCCATTTCTTTCAACATTACCTCTTTTCCCAGGGGCGATCACTTATGGAGAAAATCCAAAGGCCATGGCCAAAGTGACATTCCTGGAAAACGGAGCAGAGATCAATTATAAGGGTGAATCAGTAAGGGTCATCAATGATTCAATCACTGGTCGGCATAATAAATTAAATCTAGTGACATGCGCTTTTATTGCTCATCAATTTTATCCGAATGAAAAAGAAACGATCATTCAAGCAGCACTAAATTTTAGACCTACGAAGAATCGTTCGGAATGGATTGAGTTTGAACAGACTCCTATCTATCTTGATGCTTATAATGCGAACCCTTCATCCATGAAAGCTGCCCTTGAGGGATTTAAAAATGCCGTTTTAGAAAAGAATATGTCACTTGATGAAGCCTGTGTGGTTTTAGGCGATATGAATGAATTAGGAGAGTCGACTCAAAAATATCATCGAGAAATTGGGCAATTTGTCCAAGCGTTGGGTTTTCAGAACGCATTTTTTATTGGACGCTTTTCATCATTTTATCTGGAAGGCCACTCCCATGGTCAAGGACGTGCCTCCGCAGCATTATTTAAGCAGGAATATCGAACCGAAATGCTTAAGAAGTTCAGAATTCACTTTATTAAAGGGTCCCGCTCTTTACAATTGGAATCACTCTTCGATATAACTTAAGTTTATCTTTTTTAAAGGGATAAACATGCTGTATCATTGGCTTTACCCACTAAGTCATTCTTCTCATCTATTTAATATCTTTAAGTATATTACTTTCAGATCCTTTATTGCTTTTATTGTCGCCACTCTAGTTTCAATTTTTTGGGGAAAAAGATTTATTGCCCTTATGAAGCTCAAGCAATTTGGCCAAAGTATCCGTGAAGAAGGTCCTGAGTCTCATAAAAAGAAAAAAGGAACTCCAACTTTTGGTGGTGTCTTTATTTTAGGCAGTGCTGTTATCGCATGTCTTGTAAGTGGAAATTTTTATTCATTTCCTTTTTTGATTGCTTTGTTTGTAACGATTTCCTATTTCTTTCTGGGTGGTCTTGATGACTACTTAAAAGTATTGAAGAAAAACTCAAAGGGTGTAAGTGCAAGGCAAAAACTTGCTTGGCAATTCTCAACGGCCCTTCTCGCTAGTTTTGTGATGATAAAATATGGAGTGACTGATTCTAAAATCTATCTTCCTTTTTTAAAAGAAGCGGTTGTGGATATTGGTTGGTGGTATGTCCCATTTGCTGCTTTTGTTATTGTGGGATCATCAAATGCTCTCAACTTAACTGATGGTCTAGATGGGCTCGCTATTGGACCCACTATTACCTCGGCTGCAACCTTAGGTTTACTCGCTTATCTTGCTGGTCACTCTGAATTAGCTTCCTATCTTTATATTCCCTATGTCCCTGATGTCGGTGAACTTTTAGTGCTTGTCTCTGCTATCATTGGCGCTGGTGTTGGTTTTCTTTGGTATAATGCTTATCCTGCAGAAATTTTCATGGGTGATGTTGGTTCTCTTTCACTGGGCGGTGGTCTTGGGACTATTGCTGTCCTCACAAAGAATGAATTTTTGTTCGTCTTAATTGGTGGGATTTTTGTTATTGAGGCCGTTTCAGTTATTCTTCAAGTGGCTTCGTTTAAAACACGTGGAAAAAGAATTTTTAAGATGGCCCCTATTCATCATCATTTCGAGTTAAAAGGATGGCCAGAAACAAAGGTGATTGTTCGCTTTTGGATAGTCAGTTTAATATTTGCCATTTTGGCACTTTCAACACTCAAATTAAGGTAATTTTAAGGAGTTCTTATGGAAAAATATAAAGGCAAGAAAGTCTTGGTTGTTGGTCTTGGAAAGACTGGATTTGCACTCATTAATTTATTTAATCAGTGGGGTTGTGAAATCAAAGTCACGGATATCAAGCCAATTTTTGATCTTAATAAGCAGGTTAAAAGATTAAAAAAAATAAATCCCACGCCGGGTATGACGTTGGGTGAGCATAAAGATGAAGATTTTATCGAAGCAGATATTGTTGTTTACTCCTCATCTGTTGACTCAAACTTGCCTCAGTTAAAAGTGGCGCGTGAACATGGTCGTGCAGTTTATTCTGACTTTGCTTTCGCCTATGAGAATTGTCACAAGCCTGTCATTGCAGTCTGTGGAAGTTTTGGCAGAACGATCACGGCGCATATGATTGGCTATACACTAAAAGTTGATAAGAAAAATGTTTTTGTTGGTGGAACTTCAGAAGAGCCCTTCATTAATTTCTTATCTCTCCCTAATAAAGATGAAATTGATTATTGCGTGGTTGAAGTCTCTCCGGCCCAATTGCAGACAATGGATAATTTCAAGCCGATCATGGCGATTTATCCAAATCTCGAAGAAAAAAATCTCATGGGTCGCTTCAAGACTTCTGCTGAGTATCTCGATACGGCCTTAAAAGTAGCGAGAAATATAGGGCCCGAAAGTTATCTGATTGTGAATTTCGATAAATTGGCTTCAAACTCTGTTTTAAGAAATTCTCAGGCGCAAACATTTTGGTATTCAAGAAAATCATTTGTCACCATGGGAGTGATTGCAGAAATTCAAGGCACTCATTTTCATGACAAGCGTATTCACTCAAATATCCATTACCATTCGGAATTTAAAGTGACTGATATGAGAATTGTGGGTGTCAATAATA
>CANEVK010000271.1 GCA_947442115.1 Bacteriovoracaceae bacterium
AACAAGCTCAGAGAGATCGCAGATGCTATGGATTGTGAACTGATTTATGGATTTGTTCCTAGGCATAAAATGGAAGAAATAATTTTAAATCAAGCGATCAAAAAGACTTCAAATTTAATGGATGAAGCAGAAACTCACATGGCACTAGAGGATCAAAAAGTCTTATTAAATAAAGATGAGCGCCTGAAAGAATTGGTACAAGAAAAAATATTTTCCAAATACCTCTGGGATGAAACATGAGAACCGACAACTTAATCACAAGAGATGGCTCAACTCCGCTCGATCCCGACCAAATTAAAGGTATACGCTTTTCTCACCTCACAAACATGGGTGAACTTGATGAGCTTGAGGACTTGAATATTCAAAAAGGTATAGAATGGCTTCAACATCAAAAAAATGGTGATTATCTTAGGACAGAATTCCTTTGTCGATTACATGAAAAACTTTTTGGAGATGTTTGGAAGTGGGCCGGAAAGTTTCGCACAGTAGAAGTAAATATTTCTAAGTATAGAGCTTACGATGTTGGACCTCAGCTCTTAAATTTTTTTGAGGACATTAAACTCTGGCTGAAGAGTCCAAACATGAGAAGCGAAGAAATTTCAGCTGAAATGCATCATCGGCTTGTTTGTATTCACCCTTTTCCTAATGGTAATGAACGAACAACAAGAATCTATACTGAATACTTTCAACGTCGCCAAAACTGGCCAGTCACAAACTGGAAAGCAAGTCTTTCAACGACTCCACAAGAGAGAAGAAAATCATACATAAAAGCACTTCAGTTAGCAGATAAGGGAGATTTTAGAATGTTAATTGAATTTATGTCAGAAAAAAAAAGGGCCTCAAAAGAGGCCCTCTTGCGAAAGATTATCTAGATTTTATATCTTTATAAGAATTTTTCGTATCACCCGTATAAATCTGTCTAGGACGACAGATTTTAAAACCCGCTTGCTCTACCATTTCTTTCCATTGCGCCATCCAGCCTGGAAGACGTCCCATGGCAAACATGACAGTAAACATGTTTGTTGGGATACCTAAGGCCCGATAAATAATCCCAGAATAAAAATCCACATTCGGATAGAGTTTACGGCTGACAAAATATTCATCTTTAAGGGCAACTTCTTCAAGTCCTTTAGCAATATCGAGAAGAGGATCTTGAACGCCTAGAGTAGCAAGCACTTGATCACATGCCTTTTTAATAATCTTCGCCCGTGGATCAAAGTTTTTGTAAACACGGTGACCAAACCCCATGAGGCGAGAGCCAGAGTTTTTATCTTTGACCTCGGCCAGAAAGGCTTCATAGCCTTTGCCTGATTGCTTAATCTCTTCAAGCATTTCTAAAACCGCTTGGTTGGCCCCTCCATGTAATGGGCCCCAAAGAGCATCCACTCCTGCAGAAATCGTTGCAAAGATATTTGCCTTTGAAGAACCAACTAATCTTACAGAAGAAGTCGAACAGTTTTGTTCGTGATCAACATGAAGAATAAGAAGAATATCTAAAGCTTTTGCCACTTTAGGATCAACTTTATCAGTTCCAGTCATCATATGAATGAAATCTGAACAATAATCTAAAGACTTATTTGATTTTACAAATTCTTTGCCTTGAGAGTGTCTATAAGCATAAGCGGCTACAACTTTAAGTTGCCCCATGAGTTGAGCAATAGCAGTGTCTTTCTGAGCAGCTGTAAGATCCTGGGCGCAAAGATCATGGTAGTAAGCAGATAAAGAAACCATGTTTGCCGATAAGACGGCCATAGGATGGGCATCTTTAGGAAAAGCTTTGATTTGAGTTTTAATCCCTTCAGGAACATCGTCATAAGAAGCAATTCGTTCTTCAAAAGCTTTCATCTCACTAGCAGTAGGAAGCTTGCCATAAAAAACAAGGTAAGATGATTCAAGAAAGGATGATTTTTCAGCAATCTCCTCAATAGAGTAACCTCTGTACTTCAATATTCCTTGCTCACCATCTAAAAATGTAATTGAAGAAGTGCAAGCACCAGTGTTCATGTACCCTGAATCAAGAGTGACATAACCTGTCTCAGCACGAAGCTTTGTAATATCAATCGCCTTTTCACCTTCTGTGCCCGTAAAAACTGGAAGCTCAACGGTCTTCTCACCTAGTACTAATTTTGCCTTTTCAGACATGGAAAACTCCTTAAATGTGTATGAGATTAAACTGAAAATACTTTTGGCGTATCCTAGCTTTAATCTCAGGTATCTGTCTAAAACTATTGATGTTTTCCCATCGGAAATGAATGAACAAAAGTTGAGTTCCTTTTTTAAAAGGGTATGAATGGCGTTAACAAATTGCGCCAAATTCATACAACTTTGAAATTGCATCTAATTTTTAGATGATATGAATAAGGTTTATCTATTATCCATATAAAACATCTAGGCCTATAAACCGGGCATGAAAAACCTGACTATTCTCATCTTTTGTTTATTTTGCTTTCAATCTTTTGCCCAAGAAATTGAAGTCGATATTCTTTCTACAGAAATCGGAATTGAGGACCAGCATTTTAAACCGTCCCTTTGCCTTACAGTTGTGAGAGTTCCTACGAATGGGGCCCTGATTGGTATTATTGAAGATATCAGAGATTGTTTTTATACCCGCAAGGCAAAAAAATCTTCCACCTCTAAAATGAAAATCGATCTCACTGCTCTTAAAAGTATCAAATCCCCTACTCTGGGGTCTCATTTACAAAAGATGGATAGCCAGCTAGAGTTTTTATTCTCTGAAGGAGAATAAAATTGATCTGGCCCTCCCCACTTATCGAAGCAATTCTTATAAAACGCTATAAACGCTTTCTGGCCGATGTTATTTTAGATGAAAAAGAAATAACTGTTCATGTACCCAATACAGGAAGCATGACATCTTGTTGGGAACCAAATCAAAGATGTGCCCTTTCTTTATCCCCAAATCCTGATAGAAAAATGCCCTATACCCTCGAGCTTACCTATAATGGCGAAACATGGATTGGCGTCAATACGGCCAATGCCAATAAGCTTGCGAAAAATTGGCTCACAGAAAATAAAATTCCAGAGCTTACAGATTACAAAACGATCATCCCGGAAAAAAAAATCGGGGATTCAAGAGTAGATTTCTATCTTGAGGGTCATAAAGAATTTCCGGATTGTTTTGTTGAAGTAAAAAGTGTCACCCTTAAAAAGGATGGTATGGCCCAGTTTCCTGACGCTGTCACCGAGAGAGGACAAAAACATTTACGTGAACTCATCGAAATTAAAAAATCAGGATTGCGGGCCGTGATGCTTTTTATTATCCAACGAGAGGATGTTAACATTTTTCAGGCAGCTGAAGACATTGATCCCCTGTACTCACAACTTCTTAGAGACGCCCACCGTTCTGGTGTTGAAATCCTTGCTTATCAATGTAGAATAGATTTAAAAAACATTGAACTCCTCCAATCCTTAAAGGTCATCATTTGAGTACAAATAAACTCTTTCTCTATCTAGAAAATGAACTTGTTAAGGCACGAGCTGTAGAATCCTGGGAAAACCTTACTAGGCCTTTAAAGTGGGGTAATCTTGAGTTTGAGATGACAACTTCTCCCATCAGAATGGTCACATGGCCAAATCTCATTCCTGAATTACCTCCTGAAACAGCAAGAAGTTTCCTCGATCTTATTGCCAGCCGCTATCCTTTCTCTCGAGATAGATCGCAACTTATGCAGCTTTGCCCAGAGCTTCTTTTTAAAGATAATGTTGATGAATGGGTCTTTTTTGCAGGCAGTTTCAATCCTTGGCACAAGGGTCACCAGGCCTGCTTAAACCTTCTTCCCAAAGATAAGTGGTGCTTTATCCTACCAGATAAAAATCCGTTCAAGGAAGATGCTGGTCGTGAACCAGTCGCGACTTCACTTGAACTCATACGAAAAATTAACTTTGGTTCACACCATTATTTTGTACCGACTTTTCTGATCAATCAGGAGAAGAATCCAACGATCAATTGGATAGAGCAGGTCAGAACGAGATTTCCAGATCAAAAACTTTCTCTGTTGATGGGATTTGATAGCTTTCAAAGCTTAAACTCCTGGCATCGCAGTCTTG
>CANEVK010000272.1 GCA_947442115.1 Bacteriovoracaceae bacterium
ATTATTTTTATCGACTAGAACAAGATATTCATTGGGGTAGATGCTTGGAATATCTCCTGGCTCCAGCTTCAGGAATCGCTCTTTTTCAAACTCTTCTATTTTGGCCAATTCAAACTGAACGACTCTTTGCCCAGAGTAGAGTTCGTCAACCGTGACATCTGTTGTCTCATAGTCTTCAGCGTGAATATTGACTGCATCTGATTTCAAACGAAGGTTAATATCCTTCGTGATGAGAATAACATTCTCTCCAGCCTCTTTGAGAGTCAAAGCAGAAGCCAAAATCAAATTGTCATTCAGATCAAGTTTCAAACCAGAATTGGCACTTCCCTGATATTCTTTGGTCACACTCACTTGGAGTGTTCCACCATTATCTAGTTTAATACCTTTAAATAATGATCCTGCCCCTCTAAAACCATCAATGAGACGAGAGAAATAACGAGCATTTCTTCCATTTTCATTTTGATCTTTTTTAAAGCGATCTAGTTCTTCGATGACTGTGAGGGGAACAAAAACTTTGTTATCCGGACCGAATTTATTAATTGCAAGAGGATCAAGCAAAAGGACATTGGTGTCCAAAATGAACGTTTTATTCAAAAACTCCTCCTATTCCGTGGGGGGCCTTGGGTGTGTGTTGAATTTAGGATAAAAAATTAAGCATCGAATGAAAAGTCAAATAAGCTTAAGTAGATGATGAAGCGTTTACTTTTTGTCTGTTTGTACTGTGAACCGAGTTCAACATCATAAAATCCAGCACTTATTTTTAAAAAAGCGAGATCTAATTCAGCTCCATAGCTATAATATCCACTATTCATCCCGGCCATGACTGAAATTCCAGGAATTCCCACCTGGGCCCCCAGTCTCAAACGTCTTCCCAGCTCCATTTGTTCATTAAGCCCTCTTAGATCGGCCGAAACAATATAGTGTAAGAGAGTGAAATCCTGTCCAGCTGCTAGTCCAAAGTTAACTTGATCCTTGGTGCTCGCAACTTTTAATTTATTTGCATTATCATTAACTTTAAATTCAGTGCCTGTTATGTCGAGCGCTGAAAGACCCATAACAAGTTGTGAATTTCCACTTCTCATCACATGCTCAATACCAGCATCAAAGCCCCAGCCACTGCCTTTCACACTCCCTATTGAGTTCATAATGTCTTGAAGTTCACTCTGACCCAGCGCTCCAATAACCGTCGGGCCTGAAAGGGAGAGGGTGTCTTTAACTCCAGTTCGCTCAATATATTTTGTGCCAATCCCTAAAGAAGTTTGAGAACCACTAGATGAAGTTTTTGATATCCGCGAAGGTCCTAATGGTAAGGCCACACCCATGGTGACACCTTTATCAGAACGTAAATCCACATCAAGCATGGGATGAGATTTATTTCTCAGAAGAGCATCAAAACTTTGAGATGAAATAAAAGAGATACCAAAGTTAAAAAGTTTAAAACCTGGGGCCACTCCAGCACCTGCATGAACAGGATAATCCATCAGAACATCAGCCGCACCTGAAGCCGTATCAGGAAAGTTTTGAAATCGATCAAGGTCTTGAAGTACATTTGTCGCTGATAATTGTCCGCTAAAGGGATGCAAGGTCAGATCATGCTTATGACGTCCTAGAGTTGCTGGATTATAAAAAAGTGAATATTCGTCATCATTCACGGCCGTAAAAGCATCCCCCATAAGGAGCGCTTTGGGAGAGCGTAAGGTATAGGGATATTCAAAGGCCAAGACGCTAGCACTCCAAGTGAGCAAGGCAAAGATCAAAAGTCTTCTCATGGAAGACCTACTTCAAACAGGAGCGCATAAATATATTGAAGATTACCAAACTCTGTTGCGTCTGCGACGAGTGTCTCACATGCACTTTGAGAAGTCGTATCAAGCAAGGTCTCAAGAGTTGCATCTGCTGCTATAATAGAAGTTTTAAAAGCACTTACTGTAGTGGGAAGAGTTGTTATACTTCCATAAGAACTATTACTAGGTAGAGTGATGTTTTCTAAAATATCAATCAGGTTAGTGACAAGAACAAGCCCCTGACACATTTTCTTTTTTGTGGCCGTTAAACTGGCCGGAGCAAAAGAAAGATCCGGATGCCCATTATCACTGGACATATCATTACAAGTACCGGCCAGGACTCCTAAAGCAGTTATAGAGCGGGCCTCTGTGTACTCAAGAAAACAATTTGAAGGTGTCGCTCCCTGCTCATCCGTGTTGGCCGCTCCTGCCCCTTTAACTCCAGTGGAATCGACATTGCCATAAAAGTTTATAAATTTTCCAAGCTGAGTAAGCCCCAAGAAAAGTGTTTGTACACCCATGTCGCCGGCCTTACGGGCCCCATACTTGGAAACTCTTGCAGTATAACTGGGTTGATTATCATCAACGTAAAGAAGAGTATTCATGGCCGCGAGTAAATCATTGTAGGAGTCAGAATCTTTTTCAGTTTCACCAGAGAGTGATAACTGACTTAAGGATTTCATAAAATTTGCTGCAACCGAATTAATTGTGGGAATGTCAGTAGAGAGGAAAGTAATTTCATTGTAGCCAGCTCGACAGGCATAGGCTGAAGCCAGAACTTGGATATAAACTGGATTATCTGTATCAGGTCCAACATCTTCTAAGACATCAATGGCTTTCTGACATTTTTCTTGAGTGAGATAAGTAAGGGCCAGATCAATGGCCTCATCGATTTTTTCTGGAGCTGTCTTGGCACAGCCTCCAATAATGAATAAAAGAAAGATGAATAAAATTGAGCGCAAAGCACTCCCCCTTCATATTCATTTTATCCTAGAGACAAAATAATATTGAGTGAGGGAGAATTATGCCTAGAAAATTCCTACTAGACTCTCTTGAGGTACTTGACTATTTTCATTATCGCTTCAGAAAAAGGGACTTCTTCAATGACAAGGGAAATTCTTGCCGAGTTAGGGATACCAAAATCAGACCCAGGCACAACAGTGATGCCTTCATCATTTAAAAGTTCGTCGGCAATTTTATAAGAATGATCCTGCTGATCACCTTCAAATCGAGCGAACATCGGAGTCCTGGAAAAATCAATCATGAAATAAAAAGCTGAGGTTGACTGATACCAACAGTGACCTAAATTGGCCTCGCGAAATTTTTCTCTTAGTGTTGCTGCATTTTGACGGACATGAAATTTGACTGGCACCAAAAATGATTCAACTAATTTAAAATCAAAATCTAAAAGAGCGCGTTGTACAAGACTATTGGGACCTGACGTCGTCTGTCCCTGAATTTTTCCCATGGCCGCAATCACTGAGGAGAGGCCAATCGCATAACCTAATCTTAAACCTGTGGCCGCAAGTGACTTTGATATGGCATTAATGATAATGGTCCGAGTGAGCAATGTATGATCATACTGGTAAAAAAATGTTGGTTTGGGATCAAAATAAGAAATCTCAGAGTATACCTCATCACTGATGACAATCAAATCAGGGTACTCTAATAAAAAAGCCGCAAAATCCCTCATCCAAGCTTCTGAATAATGAATCCCAGAAGGATTGTTTGGACTATTGACGATAATAGCTTTGGTCCTCTGAGAAACAACTTTTCTAATATCCTCAATAGAAGGGACAAAGGCATCAAAGACATTTGATTTTACAACTGTTGGAATTCCTCCCCAAAATTTAATCATCTCAGGGTAACTTACCCAATAAGGAGCAAGAAGAATGACCTCATCACCAGAATCTAATAAAGCACCAAGACAATTATAGATAGAATGCTTGGATCCATTACTTACAATACAATCATATTCATTTTCAAAAACATCTTGTGGTAAATGTCTCTGAAAAGTCATGTGATCAGTGAGTTTTTTTCTAAGGGCAGGAAATCCTAGAACTGGGGAGTACTGGTAACTTTTAAGAAAATTTAATTGGTGATGAATATTTTCTATAAATTCGGGCAGAGGTTTTATAGGGAGCTGCCCTCCAGATAGATTATAAATGACTTTCCCCTCATCATTGAGATTGAGAGCTTTTTCATTAAGCTTCATGGTAATACTGTCAGTGATACCTTTAACTCTTGAACTTAATAACATAAATG
>CANEVK010000273.1 GCA_947442115.1 Bacteriovoracaceae bacterium
ACATCATCAAAATGATCGACGATTATTTCATTCACCTCTGGATTATTGAAGATGTTCCATAATGGGCCAAAAGCTTGTTTGAGTTTTAAATTGTCTTGGTTTTTCATCATGTCCTCCGGTTTGTAGGGATAGACATATTATGGAGGAACTTGGAATTTTAGATAACTAGGGGATTCCCTAGGATTATAACCAACCAGATTTAAATGCCATACTGACGGCTTCTGTCCGAGTCGTGACCTCGAGCTTATTAAAAATCGATTTTAAATGAAACTCGATGGTCTTTTCACTTATATCTAAAGCACTGGCGATCTCACGATTAGAGAAGCCTTGAGATACATAGTAAAGAATTTCTTTTTCTCTTGGAGTTAACCTCGATGGTGAAGGTGGTCCAAACTCTTGAGAGAGATTTGAGAGTTTTTTTATTACCTTTTCGAGGATAATTCTTGATTCAGGGGTGAGACGAGTCTGTAATAGCCAGAGGGAACACTGATATTGGAGGGACTTGATTTCTTCTTTGATGAGCTCTTGATTCATTGAGTCTGATTCTAACAAAAAAAGTATTTCTTACAACTAGAAGAATGACGTATCAAATCCTGCTCCCGCAACGGTTGGGCCTATAAGTCTTTTAGGGCGTATTAATAATTCTCCAATAATAAGCATAACCAAAATCCAAGTTAAGGTTGATATTATCTGATATCACCAGTCAGTTTATTTTATGAAAAAGATTACCGAAAGATTCATTATGAACAAATATTTCTTCTTCGTTTTTATTATTTTTACAATATCTGCTTGTGACTCTTCTAAAGTCACCGAACCTTCACAGTCTAAAGTCGTTCAGGGATTAGATATGGACAGTGACCTCTAAAATATCTGCTAGTTCTTTTTGAGTAAGATCCTCACGAGTGCGGATTGAGCGCAGGAGCATAGCAAAAGACATTGGAGTCCGAAGTATTTGCTTTAGGATGATTACTTCTTTTTTAGTTTAATTAATGAACATTAAGAAAAGTAGAAGAAAGAAGAGATTCTAAATTAATGTCTCACGAATTTTTTAAGATCATACTCCGATCCTTTATGGAGGCCTACAAAATAAACATGCAGTAAGCAAGCACTCGAATTTGTTAAGATTGCTCTCTGCATATCAAATTAAATTAATGTAAAAAAGGCTAAAAAAATAAGTCGGTTATGTCGAAGAGAACGCATGGCCATTTATATTGAGATTTCTGGAAAATCCTACAAACTCCCTAACAAAATCACCATTGGTAGGGGGGAACCCTTCAAACAATTTAATCAGAACCGAAAAGTGGCCCGCACGCACTTTTCTTTAATCCTTTCCAAAGGTGTCGTTTACATCAAAGATCTGGGTACATCAAAAGAGGGGATGTTTGTTAATGGTAAAAAAATAAAATCCAAAACTAATATTAAGTTGAGCGCAAATGATGAGATCGTTTTTGCTGATGAGAGGATACAACTGCTTGCAGATTGCCCGCTGGAGTACATAGAAATTAAAAAGTCAGCAGTTGGTAACTTAAATGGTTTTGATTACTTTAAAATATTAAGTTTTTCTCCTTTTATATTTTTTGCTTGGTACATGGTATCTTCGTTAACAGAAAATAAATTTGACTTCATGAGAGCGTTTGCAAGTCTATTATTTAGCACATTTCTGAGTTATTTATTTCATGTCTATTTTAAGTTTCTAAAGCGAATTGGGGTCGATGTTTTAAAAGAAGTGATATTTAGTCATGAAGGTTTTACGACATACACAACTGATAACTTAAACATGACTTTTTCCTTAGATAAAATAGATTCTTGGACGATAGAAAGAGAGAAAGTTTTAAATATTTTAGCCCATGGCCAAACATTTGAGTATTACTTAGATGGGAGTTTCGAAGAATTTAAAAGATACTTAAATGAAAAACTTTCTTTCAAAAGAGCAAAAATTGAAAATCTAAGAAATAAACGAGGTGTCTTTTTTTTATTGTTTGTAATCGGTCTTGAGTTAATATCTGATTTTAGCAATCCTACTCTACAATACTTTGGAGTCTCTGTTCTATCTTTTTGGGTCATTGCAAGTGTATCCATGCTTTTCAAAAAAGAATTTCGAAAATTCTGGATTGTTCAGGTTGGAAAAAGGTCCACTTCACTTTTTCAAACAGGCTCTCTCGTTTTCAGTGCCCTGTATGGTTTGTTTTTGATTAATTCGACCCTTGCGGATATGAATAAACATCAGTCAAATCTGACTGCGGCAGCTTCTTGTTCTAAGCAAAATAAAGAGTCTTGTCTTAAGATTGATTATTGGCACACTTATACTACGGATGTTGAATACAAAAATCAGAAAGTCGCTTGTGATGTTGGAAATAAAAAGGCTTGTTCTTATCGATCTCCAGCTTCTATAAAAGAATAGCTTACGTTTTCAATTTCGTAATGTGATTTATCTTTATCCAGACCTCTCAAAGAACTAATTTGAAAATTCATGAAAGAATTCACTTCTCTTCGCCAATCTAAATTTTTTTCAAAAATAAATCCTTTTATAATCCCACGTCTGTCTTTAATACTGTTTCATGACCATTGAAAATTTTAACTTTCTTTTCTCGGTTTATTTTTATTTTTGAATGATCTTCTCATTACGGCTAAATAATTGACAACTCAGAGTCTGGACGATTCTATGGTGCAGAACCACCAGGAAAGAGCAGGCCATAGCGGTCATAGAGATAGCCTTGGATGGCAATCATTTCAGTCGCAGAAGGTTGAGAAGAGAAGAAAATAGCCTGGGCCATTTGTCCTAGGAAGGAGCAAAAATAATAATTAAAATTTGTGATGGAGCCCCCGCCCCAATCCCAATTCACACCATAGAGTGCATGTCCATTTGTACTCCAAATATTGTCCGCAGAATTCAATGCAATTGGTTGCCAAATGAGATCGGGATCTGAGCCTAATTTTTGAAAAAATTGTCCATAAGGTTGGGCATTCCCCAGTCTTAATTTATTGTTAGTTGTCACAAACTCTATTAAAGGTGAACCTGCAATTGATTGACCAAATAGAAATTGATAAGTTTTTGGTGTCATGGAGGTGTTGGTTCCACTCGAAGGTGATTTAATGGCAAAAATGCCTGCCTTAGGAGGTGTAATAGTACTCCCCGGTTGAAAACCACTGTATTGCCATCCGATGGTCTGTAGAGTTGGGGCACAGGTCATGTAGGCCTGAGTCGTTCCATTAAATCCTGTATTGGAATATAGAGCTCCAAAATAAGCCCCACCAAAAGAACTCCAGGTTAAATTTCGAGTTCCGATTTTATCAGTCAGGCCTGTGACGTAAAAAATTCCTGAACTTTGCCCCAGTGTGATTTTTGCTGAATCATTCACATCATACCAACTACTCATGGAGGCCAGGGCAACAAAAAGATTGGCTGTGCTTGAAGCTGAGACATAAGAGCTGAAATCAAGGCTTACATTTGTGTTGGCGCCATTTTTGATAGTTCCCCCATTCAAATCAACGAGAGAGCTCCCGCCGATTTTGATGCCGTCGAGATCCAGATCACCCGCAGCAGGAGAATACCTGAAAACAAGAGTATTTGTTCCAGAGCCAGAAACGTAGGTGGCGTAATTAGTCGTTGGAGAAACGGAACTATTTCTTGCGAGCTCAATCAGGAGTCGTGGGATACCACCAGCAGTGTTGACCGTGACAGTCTCACCCCAGGTGATTTGAAAATTCATCTGAGAGCGAGTGGCATGACCATTTTGATAAGCGCCATTGGTGGGCAAGGTCACACTGGCAATTCCTGGAGGAGCTGAATCCACCAGTACTGTCGCAAGATTGGTATCTGTAAAAGTCACAGCGGCATTGTTACCAGCACTACTTTTGATTGTTCCAGAATTGAGCACAACAGGAAAATCCACTGTGATACCATTATTGTCCGAGAGGTTAGATTCTACGACATAACGAAAGAGCAGAGTGCTGGAGCCAGAACCGGAGATGTAAGAGGCATTTTTGGTGGTGCTTCCGATGATGATGGGAAGATAAGGTGTCCCACCTGTGG
>CANEVK010000274.1 GCA_947442115.1 Bacteriovoracaceae bacterium
CCCAATTCCGTTCGCCGAAGAGTTCAGGCCCTGAGAATATTTTTTGATTTTTTAATGAGTCAGAATTTGTTCCCGGAAAATCCATTAAAACAAATGGCGGTTTCACCAAAAGTCTTAGATATCCCCTCACCAACAAGTTACCCTGAGGTTCTCAAGACCTATGTCTATCTTAAAGAAAAACTCAATCAATCAGAGGGGCTAAGTCAGATTGTTGCGAGTCGAAATATTATTATTTTCCATCTTATTTATGGTGCCGGATTGAAAGTTTCTGACATCTCTCAGCTTTCTTTTTCTAGTATTCTTAAGGATCAAAAAGGATTTCGGGTTTTAGTTGAACATCCAAAAAGAGATCCCTATTCAGTGCCTTTGCCTCAAGGATTTAATTTAGATTTTCAATTTTATAAGACTCATTTCTTACAGTTTTTAAAACAAAAAGATCTAGATATTGATCACCTGCTTTTTAATGCGAATCCTTATAAGATTCTAGCAGGTGGCCTTTCTCCTCGAGGAACGGAATTGTTTTTTGAAGATCTAAGAAAAAATTTAAAAACTCAAATGACCGCAAAATCACTCAGGCAGTCCTGTATCTTTAAATGGCTTAATCAAAATATTAATCATGCCAGTATCAAAGAATGGCTTGGAGTCACTCCTTCCTATTCTTTAGAACTCTATCTCGAAGAACTCAAAAAGGATCCATCTGCCAATGTTTTTAGAGAGATCGATCCAGCATGAATGATTTTGATTACATCAAACAAACTTTTGAGCTTGCAAAACGTGGACTCGGTAGAACCTGGCCCAATCCATTGGTAGGCTCAGTCATTGTTAAAAATAATCGAGTGATTGGCCAGGGCCATCATGTTCAGTATGGCGATGCCCACGCAGAGATTAATGCCCTTAATAATTGCACAGAATCTCCAGAGGGTTCTACCTTATATGTCAATCTTGAGCCTTGTTGCCATACTGATAAACAAACTCCACCTTGCGCTCAGAGGCTTATAAAGGAAAAAATTAAGAAAGTTGTTATTTGTAACCTTGATCCAAATCCAAAAGTTAATGGACAAGGAGTGGCCATCCTGCGCCAACATGGAATTGAAGTTGAACATGGTATTTTAGATGAAGAGGGTGAAAAATTAAATGAAGTTTTCTTCTTTAACCAAAGATCAAACTCTTCTTTTGTGCATCTTAAACTGGCATCAACACTTGATGGGAAGATAGCTCTTCCTAATGGTGAATCGAAATGGATCACTGGCGAGGTGGCCAGACAACACGTCCATTATTTACGCTCTCTCCATCAAGGAGTGATAATAGGTGCAGAAACCCTTCGCAAAGATAATCCTCAGCTCAATGTAAGGCTTGAAAATTTTCAAGGAGAGCAACCTTGGCGGATCGTTTTTACCCAATCAGGAAAACTTCCTAAAGAGTCACAGATATTCCATGATGAACACTCCCATAAGACACTTATTTTCACTCATGCCCCAGTTGACCTGAAGCTTCCTCCGGAAAATATTCTGCAAATCAAAGATCTTTCTGAAGCCTTTGGTCTTTTAAAAGAGCGCAAGCTCATCAATCTTTTCTTTGAAGGTGGAGCGACACTGGCTTCACAATTTATTCAAGACAAGAGAGTTCAGCGTGTGAGCTATTTTATTAATCCAAGTTTTTTAGGAAGTGGTAAGAGCGCACTTAGTGATTTAAATATTACTCAACTTCAACATCGGCCTAAGCTCTTTAACCTAGAATCTCAGTGGTTCGGGGAAGACCTCATGCTCTCTGGCCGAGTTCAATAAGGAAATACGATGTTCACAGGTCTTATTCAAGAAGTCGGCACCATTCTTTCAGTCACTCAAAATACTGAGGGTAAGGAATTTGTGATTAAAGCACCAAACCTTATCCCCATGATCAAGGTGGATGACTCCATCGCCACTAATGGTTGTTGCTTAACTGCGACTGAGATTAAGGGTGAAACATTTAAAGTTCAGGCGATTCATATGACTTTGCAGAAAACTTCAGTTGGTTTTCTTAAAGCTCATGACAAAGTTAATCTGGAACTTTCTTTGCGGCCCCATGATCGAATAGGCGGCCATTTTGTTCAAGGCCATGTGAATGCCCTCGGTAAAATTAGACAAATTATCACCCGAGGGGAGAACTGGGAAATTGAGGTGGAGTTTCCTCAAGACCTTCGCAAGTATATGATTTCAGAAGGCTCTATCGCTCTCGATGGTATAAGCCTGACCATTGCTAAACTCACTGATACTTGTCTAACAGTTGCCATTATCCCTCATACCCTAGAAAAGACTACACTAGGCACAAAAAAGGCTGGAGATCACCTTAATCTCGAGGTAGATATGATGGCTAAATATATCGAAAACTTCATGCGTTTCGAGAAGGGCCCAAAAAAAGAAGAATGGGCCCAAAATTTTTTTGATGTGAAATATGAAGACTAAAGACTTACGTCCTCTTGATTCCATTGAAGCGGCCCTAGCTGATCTCAAGCTAGGAAAAATGATTATTGTCGTGGATGATGAAGATCGTGAGAATGAAGGTGACTTCATCATGGCAGCGGACATGGTCACTCCTGAAGCCATTAATATGATGGCCACCATAGGCCGAGGCCTCATTTGTACTCCTCTCTCAGCTGAATTAGCGAATAGATTTGATCTTCCACTGCAGGTCCAAACCAATACGGCTTCATTGGGTACGGCCTTTACTGTGACAATTGATGCCAAAGAAAAGATCTCTACAGGGATCTCGGCTTCTGATCGCTCTCACACGATTAAATTACTTACTGAGACAACAACCAAGGCGACTGACTTTGTAAGGCCTGGACATATCTTTCCTCTCATTGCTAAAGATGGTGGCGTTTTAGAGCGACCTGGGCATACAGAAGCTTCCGTAGATCTTTCTAAGCTGGCCGGCTTCTCTCCCGTCGGTGTGATCTGTGAAATCATGAATCCAGATGGTAGCATGGCCCGTTTTGCGGATCTTTGTGAGTTGGCCACCAAGCATGACCTCAAGATGATCTCTATCGCAGATCTCGTGAGTTATAGAAAAAAAAATGAAAATCTCATTTCTTCAGTTGAATCGATTCCCTTTCCAACTAAGTTTGGTGATTTTCAGATGTATATCTTTAAATCTGAAATCCTCAATCAAGAACATGTAGCGATCGTTAAGGGAACTTTAGAGGAATTAAAGAAAGATGAAACACTCATAAGAGTTCATTCCGAATGTTTTACGGGTGATATCTTTGGAAGTTTTCGCTGCGACTGTGGAGAACAACTTAGTTTATCCATGAAAACAATTGAAGAGAAAGGCTCTGGTGCTATCATCTATTTACGTCAAGAGGGTCGTGGCATCGGTCTTTTTAATAAAGTGAAGGCCTACCAATTGCAAGATAAGGGTCTTGATACAGCCGAGGCCAACCTACATCTTGGATTTCCTGTCGATATGCGTGACTACACCATGGCGTCTCAAATTCTTCGTTTTTTTAAGATTCAAAATATGAAGCTTATGACCAACAACCCACAAAAGATTGAAGGTCTGGCCAAGCTTGGTCATCAAAACATTCAGAGATACCCACTAGAAATTGATGCCAACACTAAAAATGCTCAGTACCTCTTCACTAAAAAAGTGAAGCTGGGACATCTTCTCAAGCAAAATCTTTTTAACCAATAAGTGAGTCTTATATGAAAATCGAAGGTTCTTTAAATGCCTCTAAACTGAAAGTAGCCATTGTTTGTGCTCGCTTTAATGACTTCATTACATCAAAACTTCTAGGTGGCGCCATTGATTGCTTGAACCGTCACGATATCAATCCAAATAACATTGATGAAATCTGGGTGCCTGGTGCCTTTGAAATTCCAGTGGCCGCACTGGCCCTGGCTGAATCAAAAAAATACGATGCGATCATTTGCTTAGGGGCCGTGATTCGTGGGTCAACCTCACACTATGATTATGTTTGCTCTGAGACCGCCAAAGGTATCGCTCAGGTAAGCCTCAAAACAAAAGTTCCAACCATATTTGGTGTATTAACCACG
>CANEVK010000275.1 GCA_947442115.1 Bacteriovoracaceae bacterium
ATTGGAATCTGTCACGGCCCCAATATTTTTAACAAAACTCAATCTCAACCAACCTGTTCCAAAACCATTGGGAACAGGTTCTGAAGATATGTAAGCAATAGGAGGTTGTTTTACATCTCTATGTTTTGATTCAATTTCTTCTAGACGCGAAAGAAGCCTCATGCTTTTAATAAAAACATTCATATTTTTGAATTTTTCACCAGTTCGGGCAAAAGGCTTCAAAGAGAGATCGGCCATGGTTCTGATTTCGATAATTTCATCCCCAGGTGCCATTCCAACAAAAGTCGCATCGCAGGCGTCCTTGTTGGCCAGCACCTGCTTTATCATAGCTTTTAAATCATTGACCTCTGATTTAAGTTCAATCGTTTTTTGCTGTTTTGTTTGATTCTCCATTAAAGTCATCATCATTAAGGCCAGGCCGGCCATAATTCCTACAGAAACCATAACTTGAACCAAGGAGAATCCCCGATTCTGATTGCTGATTAAAAACGTTCGCAAACCCGCCCATTCTTGTTGGCAATTTTTCACGCTCTAACTCCAAATCGAATCCAGCTATTACAATTAGTTAGAAAAAAACAATTTGAATTCGTCCTATTAGAATATATTATCATAACTTATTTGGGTTCAATTTTTTTTTAAGGAGTTAAAGTGAAACTTATAAAACAATTCTTGGTAGTATTCACAATACTTTTAAATACGGCTTACGCTCAACAATCCCTGATAACCGTTGCCAACTCAATGACGACTGATCAGATTTGGGCTGCTCTCATCTCGCCTGATGCTAATGGTGAAACAAAATTCGGGAAGTGCAGAATCGGTGATGCCACTGGCGGTAAGTGTCCTTCTTGTGCCTGTGATTATTATTTTAAGGGCGCTCGACTTGGATCATTAGGTTATAACGGCTGGCCTAAAAATCCAAACTCTGGTGATGGAACGGGTTGCTTTAAGTGGAAAAATGGGCCCATCGCTTGCTGGCCCGGATACCCTAGCAATTGTTCAACCTCTACGGCAAAAGACTTGGCAAAAGCCATCCTCCTTAACGCTCTCAGCCAAAGCCCTGCTGATGTTTGTGGCCTTCCAACCAAACCTGCTGTTAAGGGCAGTATTTCCATCTCTGACACTTCAAGATTTATTTTTGTTAAACCGGGAGAAAAATGTGGACAAAAACCAGGTGAGATTCTTTGTGCAACTATTATAGGAGAAGCAGTAGCTGGAATGGTTCAGCTGACCAAATTCAAAGATCCTTTATTTTGTAAAAGAGCATACCAATTAGGTCGTGGTGCAAACGTAACTAAAGCTGCAAAAATTGTTCCTTGTGCTGATTTCCAGAAAGATCTTCTAAATTCAGACATTATTGCAGAAGCCCAAACGGTTGCTGGACAGGCAGCTATGGGTTTTGATTTACCAACCCAAGCCCCCTTCACGGAGTGGGCAGGATTTACAAATGCACAATTTTTAGCAATGAAGACTGACGATATGGCTCTTCTTTATGTTTCTGTCGGAGAAAATAGTTTAAAGCTTCCAAGTGTCCTTCAGCAATTTGTAATATCATCAAATTTTAACGATACTGAAGAAATTCGCACAGCTTCAGGTAAAAAATATATTATTAAAGCTGAAATTGAGGCTGCGAAAGTAAGGCTAGCTGAAATTATGAAGGGTACAGTTCCACCGAAACCAATAAAAATTGAAGATGCTGTACTATCTATAAAAGGCATGCAATCAAATTTATCTAATGAATAAAGTTTCTACTTGTAGTGGAAGCTTAATGCTTCCACTACATTTTTTTTAGATTTTTATTCGCGCATTCGCTTTTCTTAATCTCTCCGCCAAGGTCATCACAAGAATCTCTAGCCACTTCGGCTGGGTCTTAAAGACAGTTTCAATAGCATCTTGAGGAATTTCTAAAAGCTCACAATAAACTAAAGCTTTTACGGTTGCACTTCGTGGTTCAAGATCTAAAAAAGAAATTTCTCCCACAAGTTCACCGGCCATGACATGTCCTAAAACAACATCTTCGTGAAGTCGTTTTTTTGTCACGACAAGTTGACCTTTCTGAACCCAAAACATGCTTTTAGAATGATCTCCTTCCCTCAGGAGAATTTCATCAGCATTTAATGTAATTTTTTTTGCACTCATGGATGACCTCCCACACGATGAAGATATTCGTTATAAGATCCAGGATAAAAAGTCACTCCCCCACGATTCACTTCTGCCACTTGAGTTGTAAGTTGTTTTAAAAAGTGGCGATCATGGGAAACAATCAGCAATGTTCCTTCAAAAGCTTTTAAGGCCTCAACTAAAACTTCACGGGACCTGATATCGAGATGGTTCGTGGGCTCATCCAGAATAAGTAAATTACACGGATTAGTTAATATCGTAGCTAAAATGAGGCGAGATTTTTCTCCTCCGGACAAAACGGAGACTTTTTTATCAACATCATCTCCACGGAATAAAAATGCGGCCAAAAGATTTCTCATAAAACCATCAGATTTATCTTTTACTCGGTCTCGCACTTCTTCAAAAACAGTTTTTTGAGGATTAAGTACATCCATTGAGTACTGACTGAAGTACCCTACATTTACATTAGCACCAATTTCAGCTTTGCCCTCGGTAGAATCGATAAGGCCTGCAATCACTTTTAAAAGAGTTGATTTACCGGCACCATTAACTCCAACAACGGCCACTCGCTCAAGACGTTTAACGACTCCCGAAACTCCAGAGAAAACACGTTTTTCAGAGCCCTCAGGAGTAACATAAACCTTACCTACACTCTCCATTTTTACGACATCATTTCCAGATCGAGGAGGTTTTGGAAACTCAAAATTAATCGCTTGATCCTCAGGCATGACTTCAATGCGCTCAATTTTATCAAGCTTTTTAACTCTGGATTGAACTTGGGCTGCATGAGATGCCCTCGCAGCAAATTTAGCAATAAACTCTTCTTCTTTTTGAAGCATAGCTTGCTGGCGCTCAGAACTCGCAACCAGTTGCTCTCTTCTGATCTCCCTTTCTTTCTCATAGAAATCATAATTCCCAGAGTACACGGTGATTGTTTTATGATTAACTTCAACTACTTTTTTTACTAGTCCATTCATAAAATCACGATCGTGACTTGTCATGAAAACTGAACCTTTAAAATTTTTCAACCAATTTTCGAGCCAAATAATGGATTCAACATCAAGGTAGTTGGTAGGCTCATCCATTAAAATGAACTCTGGTTTCTGGGCCAGGACCTTGGCCAGAGCAATTCGCATTTTCCATCCACCGGAAAAGGACTCCACAGGCCGCTGGTGCGCCTCTGGTAAAATGCCAAGACCAGTTAATACTTCGGCTGCTTGGTACTCAATGTCGTATCCCCCAAGCTTTTCAAACTCAGTTTGATAATCTCCTAATTTTTCAAGCAGCTCATCAGAATATTCACCATCTTCAAGGGCCTTCTCAATCTTAGAAATTTCATTTTTTAAAAATCCAAGCCGAGGATTGCCATGAATGACTTCTTCAAGAGCACTTCGACCTTTGAGTTCTCCGACATTTTGAGAGAAGTAACAAATTCTCAAACTTTTTGCGTAATCTATACTTCCAGAATCTGGTCTCTCCTCACCCGTGATGAGGCGAAAGAGTGAGGTTTTACCAGCACCATTTGGGCCAACAAGACCAACTTTTTCACCCGGGCCAATAAAAAAAGAGCCGTTCTGGTAAAGAACTTGCCCACCATAAGACTTGGTCAAATTTGCGACAGTAATCATTTCTTCCTCCGAGACAAGTTGAGAATATCCCTTTTAACTTCCCAAGTCCAAGATATTTTCGTAATATACGAACCCATGGAATTCAATTTATTAGAAAAAGAACAAGAATTTTTAAAACTCCTTGAGCATCAGGGCAAAAGTTTTAACACCGTAAAAAACTACAAAGCTGATCTTCAGTGCTTTAATGGTTTTCTTTTGCAAAAACAAGAAAACCTCAAACTCAAAGCATTTAATACCACTCAGGTGCAGGAATACTCACTTTATCTTGATAAAAAGTACGA
>CANEVK010000276.1 GCA_947442115.1 Bacteriovoracaceae bacterium
ACTCTTACCTTAGCATCAAGCTTCTCTATGACTTCTTTGGGAAAAATGTCTAATTCTTCCTTTGAAAGCTGAGTCATTTCAATCGATAAATGACCTTGATCAGGGATCATTTTTGACAGAGTTCCCTTGACTGGAAAATTTTGGATTTCACTTGAGCGATTATTGTTTTGAACAATTTGTTCAAAACGAAGCTTAGATTCCTCAAGGATTGATTCACGCTGTAATCTAAGTTGAGCAAATTTAAAACGGCGATCAAGTGTGCGCAACTCCTCTCTGACTGAATGATTTTTAGGATGCTTGACCCATTCCTTAAGCTCCTCTTCTCCTTTTGTGACATGGAAAGCATCTTTCAATCTATGCTCCAAGAAACCCTGACCAGGTGCCTGGCAATTGGCATGGAGAAAACTAAAAGGAAAAATGAGACAGATCAATGCAGAGATATTTTGCATAGAGCTAGATCATAAAGGGAAATTCTAATTGAATAAGCCTAAGGAGATAAGCACTGAATACTTGGTCACGATCAAGAGTAAACATGCCCCATAAAATGGGCAATAAAGATGGCGGAGTTGAAGAGATTCGAACTCTTGTATGGCTTTCACCATAACACGCTTTCCAAGCGTGCTCCTTCAACCGCTCGGACACAACTCCGCGATTTAAATAGAGCATATTTAATAACATAATCTAATTATATAAAACAATAATATATTCTTTGAAGGGATCAAGAGTTATCATTTTAAGTTCATGTGGCGCATCACTCAAATATTTAAAAAATACTACTTACACGCTTTAGTTTTTGGTTTGATCTTATTTATACAATACCCGCTGATTGTATCCGACCCCATTCTTTCTTATGATGACCAAGTTTTAGTAAAACCTCTTTTTTCAGGACTGTATCCTTGGAGGTTCAGTTATTATCAGGCCATTTTTCATGGTGGGATTTGGGATGTACAACCAGTAAGAGATTTAAGTTACAGTCTTGATTACTTTTTTAATTTTTATTTCAATCTTAAAACATTTCATCTGCAAAATCTCTTGATCTGGATAGGAATTTGCTACCTTTTCAATCGTATCCTTTTAGTACTTCAAATTAGAATAAATTTAAGAATATCAATACTGATTCTATGTTTGTTTTATCCCATTTTTTGGATCTCAGTGTCTTGGATAAGTGCTAGAAAACACTTACTCTCGGCATTCTTTATTTTAATATCAACCCTCAAAGTTATTGAATCAAAAGCAAAAAATGAAAATTTGTCACTCGCTAATCAATGGAAAATAGCATTGGCCTATCTGGCCTCATGTTTTTCTCAACCCATTAATATTTTCTGGCCATTATTTTTTATCTACTCATTTAAGAATGAATTAAAAAAATACAAGATCTTAATATTTTCCATTCTAGGGATTGGATTTATAACAGGACTAATAAATTTGTATTATTATTCGGTAATTTTTCCACTTTTTTCACCTGTACCGAAGTTCGCATCATCTAATACTAGTTATCTTTCTTTAAAAATTCTAGGATTATCAAGATCACTTTTTCAGACTTTTATTCCATTTTGGGCAACCCCCACACCTTACTATCAAGGAAGTCCCCAGAACATTTTAGGTATCTTTTTTTTGACATTTATTATTTGGATATTTATTAAAACGAAAGACTTTTTTATTCGTTTATTTTTGATTTTCTCACTTCTTCCACTTATTGTTATTTTCACTCAATCAACTAATATATTTGGCTCAGATACATATCTTATAATACCCGCTATTGGATTCTTCATTATAATTTCTTCATTTTTAAACAAGAAAACATTTATCTCGAACAAATTTTTCTTTTCCATTTTTTTATTATACTTAGGTGTTTGTATTTTTTCCTGCCGACTTATTAGCTTGAGCAATCTTAATGTTAAAGCTCTTTTTTACAGAGCTTATCAAGTGGAGCCAACACCATTTAACTTAAAAACTCTTCTCCATGAAACATTTAAGTCTAAGGATTACAAAAACTCCAAAGCCTATGCCATTCAATTGATCCAATGGGATCCTTATGGTATCTTTAATGATAATTTATTTTCTTCAATTATTTTTTCATTGCCTGATATTAAGGACGAAGAGAAAATTAAAATTTTTGAATATACACTTACAAATCATAAAGATCTTTCATGGACCACTTATAATCTTGCTGCGATTTATGCAAAAAATGGTCGTTTCCAAAAGAGTTACGACCTTTTAAGCAATCTTCAAATCCATGACTTTTATGATTTTAATGACAAGCTTACAGAAGTCATGATTGATTTCTTATATTTTTGCAGGTACAGCAAAAATAATTGCAATCTTGTTTTAAATAAAATTGAAACTCTGAAACTGAACAAGAACTGGGATGAAAAAAAATTTAAAATTAAAATTAAAGAGCTATCAATCTGATTATCTTGTTTTGAATGTTTTTCTGCGTTCTTTAAAAAACTGCGACAAAAGACGTGAGCATTCATAATGCTTCACTCCACCTATCATAGAAAACTGATGATTAAATCTCTTATCTTGATGATGGAAAAATCCTAAACTGAGTGCTCCTCCCTTTGAATCATAGGCACCAAACACACATTGACGAATCCGCGCCTGAACCAGAGCACTTAAACACATCGGGCAAGGCTCAAGTGTCACGTAAAGAGTGCAATCTGTTAGTCGCCAATTTTGATTTTTTTTTCCGGCCTCACTCAGACAAATTATTTCTGCATGGGCAGTTGGATTAAAATTTGTTTCTTTCAAATTATATTGTTTGGAAAGGACAGCACCATCTGGTGAAACCAAAACGGCGCCAACGGGTACTTCACCAGCTTTAAAGGCAAGCTCCGCCTCCTCTAAAGCAATATTCATAAACCATAAATGATCTTGAAGATTAAAATTCGCCATATTTATTTTAAAGAAGCAAATTTATTTCTAATTTTAATTTTTTTGCTTTCATGCCAATAATTGGTAAGAAGCTTTAAGCGCTGCTTTTGCTCTAAATCCACATTCTGAAATTTAATTCCATATATGATAGAGCGGCCCATGATCGGTTCTCTTTTTGATCTTATTTCAGCAGAAAGTGTGAAGTTTTGGTTCAAGATCTCTAGATTAATTTGAATTTGTTGTCCTAGATGAGTATGAGAAAAAAGCTCAAGACATGCTGCTCCCCTTCTTAAATCAGATAAACGTCCACGATATTGGCGGCCTTCAATTTCGACGTAGCAGCGAATATCTGAGCGAAAACGAAAATCATACTCCCACCAATGGACTCGAGGGAAATAAACAGGTGAGGAAATAATATAACAAGCAACAATCAACAGAAGTAAGCTCACAAGATAGAGAAAACCAATAAGCCCATGATCAAGAACAAATATATTTCTAGTCAAAGAAACAACATAATAAATCATCAGAATGATGGATATATTCCAGTAAGAATAGAAAAGATGTGAAAGGGCCTTATAGTAAAAATTAAACACAAATATAAGGAGAAAAAACTCAAAAATAAAAGAGATATAGGCCACAGAGCCTGTCACCAAAGCTTCGGACATGAAGGCCAAGAATACTGTTACAAACTGTACTAAGGTTAAAAATTTAACCTTATCGTAAGAATTTTGGAGATTTAACTGTAAAATCATATTTCATTTATCGGCATTAGATTTCATTTATTCAAGGGTAATCTAGTTAAACTGTGAAAGATCCAGGTTCCTGACAATCTTCATTTTTTTCCCTTCTGGGGTGAGGATTTCTTCTCCGGTAAATTCACTTTTATCAGTCAGATAACATACTATTGAGGTCGGATAATATTTTTGATCTCGTTTCCAAAAATTGAATTGATTTTTCCTGGAGTGATAATTTTGTGCATGAATGGGAGCATTAAGATAAAAGGAAAGTTTAGCTGCGATTTGATAAGTATTGGCCAGTATAGGATCTTGGCATTTGTCTTTAATTTGACGAGACCAATTTTCCCAACCATGAAATTCATGAAGCCTTTTCACCGAGGTGGACATAAAAAGTATCCTTAC
>CANEVK010000277.1 GCA_947442115.1 Bacteriovoracaceae bacterium
ACAAGTACCCCCATTAATTTAAGGGTGGTTTACATGAAAAACTTATTACTAGTTCTTTCTCTTTTTTCTTTTTCAGCTATAGCCTCTGAGGTTTGCGCTAATAAGGTTTTAAACGATTATATGAAGGCCGTTCCAGCAAATGAGCACCATGCTCTAACTGGTGAAGTTTTAAAGCTTGAGAAGGCGCAAAAAAGCTTTGAGGCTTACGGCGTTGTGGTCGAGGTTAATTATAATTTCGCGACTGAGGTATATTTTGCTTCTAGTGAGTATATGGGTGGGTATGGAGTTGAGGCCCTTATTGTTGATCCTAGAAATTGCGAGACTCTAAAAATGGAAAATGTCTATACAGAATAGTGGCCACCCCACCCGGACTCGAACCAGGATCAGGGCCTTAGGAAGGCTCCGTTTTATCCAGTTAAACTATGGGGTGTTTAGTGAGTCCGCTCGTTTTGATAGACCGGACTCAAAATTATTTTTTCACTTGTAGATTCTTCAAACCGGCAAAAGCATTATTTTTAAATTGAGGGCCAGACGGTACTTGAGGCTGAGAAGCTTGAGGCCTATTTCCTCCACCTTTGCGTGGAGATGTTGTGCCCTGGCCTGTGATTCCTTCAGTCTGAGAATCAGCTTTGCATGAAAGAGAGATTCTTCTGCGATCCATATCAATGCCTAAGATTCTCACTTTAAGTTCCTGTCCAACCTTGAGTTCATCCATGGCATTTTCAACAAAGCGGTCACTCATTTCTGATATATGTAGGAGACCATTTTCTTTGATGCCAATATCAACAAATGCACCAAACATCGTGATATTAGTCACAACGCCGTTATACCACTGGCCAATTTTAAGATCTTTAAGATCAGAGATACCCTTCGTGAATTCTACTGACTTAAATGTTGTTCGTGGATCCTGAGTTGGTGCCTTTAAGCATTTCACAATATCTGCCAAAGTCATATCACCCATTTTTTCTTTAAGATTTTTATCTGTGGCCAATTCATTTTGGAGAGACTCATCTGTTAAAAGATCTTTGAGATCTTTCTTTTTAGTCTTAACCCATTCTTCAAGTACCGGGTATCGTTCAGGGTGGATAAAGGTTCCATCTAGCGAATGTGGCCCATTGTAGATACGTAAAAAGCCCGCCGATTGCTCAAATACCTTCTGAGTGAATCGAGAAACTTTTAAGAGATCTTGTCTGGATTTAAAACCACCATTGGTATCCCTATACTTCACGACATTTTGCGCCACTGATGGGCCGATTCCCGAAACATAAGAGAGAAGGGGAGCCGAGGCGGTATTGAGATCGACACCTACAAAATTCACGCAAGACTCAACGACGGCTTCAAGATTGTTTTTTAATTGGACTTGATTCACATCGTGTTGATACTGACCAACGCCAATGGATTTTGGATCAATTTTTACGAGTTCTGCTAGTGGATCTTGAAATCTTCTAGCAATAGAAATAGCACCTCGTACAGTCACATCTTTGTCTGGGAACTCTGAGCGTGCAATATCTGAAGCAGAGTAGATTGAAGCTCCGGCTTCAGAAATCATGGTTGCTTTTACTTTACCGTCTTTAACTTGCGGGATGTGAGACTCGACAAATTCTAAAGTCTCCCGGCCGTAGGTACCGTTACCAATAGCAATATATTCAATTTTGAACATATCAACCATTTTTGTGAGAATTTGAGCAGAACCTACTTTATCATTTTTTGGTTCAAACGGATAAATGACATGATCACCTAAAAACTTTCCAGTATTGTCTACGATCACCACTTTACAGCCTGTTCTTACTCCAGGGTCAATTCCTAAAACCGCTTTGGAGCCAAGATAAGGCTGGAGGAGAAGGTTTTTTAAGTTGATACCAAAAACAGAAATGGCTGCCGTATCAGCCATTTTTTTAAGTTCGTTTTTTACTTCGAGATCTAGAGATGGCTGAATGTAATTAATATAAGATTTCTCAGCACATTTTTTGAGAAGTTCATAGTTGGCCAGGCGATCTCTTTTAGGAAAAAAGTGACCTTCAATGAGACCCATACCAATCTCTGGAATTATTTCTGAATCGACTTTGAGGATTTTTAAATTCATCCCTCGTCTCATGGCCATATAACGGTGAGAAGCCTTGGGATCCTTAATTTTGGCCAGTGGCTCTGAAAATTCAAAAAAGTCTTTAAACTTAGAAGCATCCTCAATTTTATCCCCATCTTTTCTGAGGCTCGCCTTCATGACTCCAGAATCCCAGAATGTTTGACGAATCTTTTCTTTTAATTCGAGCTGATGAGAGAAAGTTTCCATGAGGATATCGCAGGCCCCATTAATAGCATCTTGGACGTCTTTAACTTTGCCACTTGTCGGTTTAACAAATTGAGCATCAATTTCAGTGATGAGAGTTCTCACATCCTTATCACCATTAAGGATCATTTCTGAAAGTGGCTCAAGACCATTTTCTTTTGCGATCATCGCCTTGGTCTTTTTCTTTGATTTATAAGGGGCGTAGATATCTTCAAGTTGATTTAAGTTTGAGGCTGCTTTAATTTGTCTTTCAAGTTCAGGCGTAAGGGCTTCCATTTTCTTAATAGCATCTAGAATGAACTCTCTTCTTTTCTCTGTTTCTACATATTCATTATAAGATTCTTGAATGTCTCTAATTTGAACCTCATCGAGGTTACCAGTCACTTCCTTTCGGTAACGAGCAATAAAAGGGATTGTGCATTCCTCTTCAAATAAAAGTTTGCAAGTGGCCATAATTTTTGCCGGTGCAATTCCAAGTTTTGTCGTACAGAAAATCATCGCTTTTGGGTCTAAGGTCTGAGCGGCCATTCTTTATATCCTCCGAAACAAAATAAGAGTCCATTAGCGTAACGAGCAAGAGTAGAAATTGGCAAGATTTTGTGGGAAAATGATTGTGAAATAAACAATAAGGATTGAAAATTGACGACTCTTGCCATCATTGGTGCTGGAATAGCTGGAAGAAGCTTCATTTATGCTCTTGCCAAAAGCAAAAAATACTTTACCAAAATAATAGTTTTTGATTCTGACGAACATTCTCAAACGTGTTCACGCCGTTCGACCGCTATTGTGGCCCCTCGTGGTGTGACGACTGGTCATTCAGATTTAGGCGATCTTATTGTGAAGGGAGTGAGCACTTTCCAGGACCACGTTATTAACGACCGCCCTGAGGGCGTTTTTAAAATCCAGCAATACACTGGAGCCGTTTCAAAACTTGAACTGTTTAAAAAACGTTATCCCGATGGTGTTGAAGACATCCAATTTGATTCAATTTATTTAAAGAATAAAACCTATATGGCCCAAGAAGAGGCTTTTCTTATTGATCCCGAACTCTATTTAAATTGGTTAAAGGATGAATCCAGGGATCTGCCTATAGATTGGAGAAATGATTTTATTACATCGATTAAGAGTCATGGAGATCAAACAGAGATCACCTCATTGAATGGAGCAAAACTTCTCGTTGATGAGCTTGTTGTAACGGCCGGGGCCTACAGCAGATTTTGGCAACCGCGCACTTTTGGTAAACCCATTCAGGGTTCTTATTTTGAATTTTATAATATTGATTTCGGTCCTAATTCTTTCTCACTGACATTGGAAGGGGATAACATTGTCTATCATGCTCATTCAAGAGTCATGCTTATGGGATCAACTTCCTTGGAATTGGGACATGTATTACCAAACGAATTAGAGCTAAGGGCGATTCATGGCCGATTAGTCGAAAAACTTAATTTGCCCCTTCCTCATTGGAAAACGGGAAAAATAATCACTGGGCTGAGGGAAAAAGCCTCAAAGAGGCGCCCTTATCTTTATCGAGAGAATAAGATTTTTTGGCTCGGTGGTCTTTATAAGAATGGATATTCCTTAAGTTTACATCTGGCCAAAGAGATGGTGGAGCAACTTTAATTTGTAGCAGAGGGTGAGAAAAGATTGTGTCCACGTTTTTGAAGTTCATCATAAAAATCTCTTTCACAACCACTTCTTTGCGCTCGCACTGATCGAATGTCGTCTGAA
>CANEVK010000278.1 GCA_947442115.1 Bacteriovoracaceae bacterium
GTCAAGAGCAAACAAAAAACGAATGCGTCAGGTAAATAGGCTTCACAAATTTTTGTGAATAAAATTACGACTCTCTTCATGGACACCCCACTATGTGTCTATGTTAAACTGGTCAGGCTTTTATTTAAAGGAGTTATGTATGGCAGGATTTAATAAAGTCGTAAAAAGCTATGACGAGGCCCTTGAGGGGTTAAGCGATAATATGCTTTTGATGGTTGGTGGGTTTGGACTTTGTGGTATCCCAGAAAACCTTATCAAGAAAATTTATGATAAAGGCACCAAAGGTCTTACTTGTATCTCAAACAATGCTGGAGTTGATGGATTCGGCCTTGGACTTTTACTTGAAAAAAAACAAGTCAAAAAAATGATCTCTAGTTACGTCGGCGAGAATGCTCTTTTTGAAAAACAAGTTCTCTCTGGTGAGCTTGAACTTGAGCTCACCCCTCAAGGGACATTAGCAGAAAAAATTCGTGCCACTGGGGCAGGTATACCGGGCTTTTTTACAGCCACAGGATATGGAACAGTGGTAGCTGAGGGAAAAGACGTCAAAATGTTTAATGGTCGTCCCTTTATTTTAGAGCCAGCATTCCCCAAAGCAGACTTTGCTCTCATCAAGGCGTGGAAGGCAGACACTTTTGGAAATCTCATTTTTAGAAAAACTGCTGCAAATTTTAATCCCATGATGGCCACAGCAGGAAAAATAACAGTGGTTGAAGTTGAAGAAATTGTTCAACCTGGAGAGCTTGATCCAAATTTTATTCACGTCCCAGGGATCTATGTTGATCGTCTTATCAAGGGATCATTCGAAAAACGTATTGAACAAAGAACTGTAAAAAAATAAGAGGACCATATATGGCATTATCACGTGAACAAATAGCCCAAAGAATAGCAAAAGAACTCAAAGATGGTTACTACGTCAATCTTGGAATTGGTATCCCGACACTTGTAGCAAACTATATCCCGCATGGAATTGAGGTCATGCTCCAAAGTGAAAACGGAATCCTTGGAATGGGCGAGTTTCCAACTGAAGAAACTGTTGATGCTGATCTCATCAATGCTGGAAAACAAACTGTGACAGTCATTAATGGGGCCGCCTTTTTCCCATCGGCAGACTCATTTGCTATGATTCGTGGGGGCCATGTTGATCTTACCGTTCTAGGTGCCTTTGAAGTTGATACAACTGGAGCTCTGGCCTCTTGGATGATTCCAGGAAAACTGGTTAAAGGTATGGGTGGGGCCATGGATCTCGTGGCCGGTGCTGAAAATATCATTGTGGCCATGTCACATGCTTCAAAAGACGGTAGTTCAAAAATACTAAAAAAATGCAGTCTCCCTCTTACCGGTGTTCACTGTGTAAAATTGGTAGTGACAGATCTTGCCGTTTTAAAACTTGAAAATGGTAAGTTTCATCTACTTGAAAGGGCCCCTGGAGTGAGCGTTGAGGAGATCAAAAAGCTGACTGAAGCTGAACTTATTATCCCGAATCATGTCCCAGAAATGACTTTTTAGTTCAAGTATTTAATCGAGATGGGCGAGATCAAACTCTCGCCCATCTTAACGCCTTGCGAACACACATTTTTAACTCTTCAAACAGCTCATTTCATTGATAAAATTCCGTTACAAGGATTTTAAAATGAAACATAGAATTGTCGTGAAAGTAGGCTCACTTGCCGTCACCAATGAAAGTGGTGGAGTGTCTCAAGATAAAATTCGAAAACTTATTGAAGATCTTCATTATATAAAAAATCAAGGGTATCTTCCTATCCTCATTTCTTCAGGTGCCATCAACACAGGCAAAAATCTGATTAAAAAACCTGAAGAAAAAAAAATGATGATCTCTTATCAACAGGCCCTAGCTGCCGTGGGGCAACCTCTACTCATGAAAAGCTATATTGATACACTTTCTCATTTTGGCTGGCCCTGTGGTCAAATATTAGTGACTCATGAAGATTTCAAAGAGAGAAAAAGATTTCTCAATATTCGAAATACAATCAACACTCTCCTTGAGAATGGAATTCTGCCTATCGTAAATGAAAATGATACTGTTTCATATGAAGAAATCACTGTGGGTGACAATGATCAACTTGCTGTGATGATGGCCGAAGCATCTGATGCGGAAAAATTAATACTGCTTTCAGAAGCTGATGGTCTATTTAATAAAAATCCAAAAGAAGAGGATGCCAAGAGATTTGAGACCATAGATTTTAACGATAATTTCTCTGGTGTTAAAATTGCGACTAAAACTTCCGTTGGTCGTGGTGGCATGGATACAAAACTTAAAGCTGTAAGAAAACTTACTCCACTGGGAGTTGATGTCATCATGGGAACTTTTCTACAAGACAGTCCTATCTCTAGACTTTTATTTGAACAACAAGGGACAACTTTCAAAGGAAATCCTAGCAAACAAAAGTCTCGACGCAAGTCTTGGCTTTCAACAGTCGTTAAAAATGATTCTTATGTTGTGGTTGATGAAGGAGCAGCAAATGCCCTGCTAAAAAAAGATACTTCCCTACTTCCGGTTGGCATAAAAAAACTCAGCGGAAAATTTAAACGAGGTGATGTGATTCAAATTCGTCACAAGAATAAGATCATTGCTGTTGGCATGATCGAATATAGCTACAAAGAAATGGAACTTATCAAAGGCAAAAAATCTGCCGAGCTCAATTCAATTCTTGATTTTGCTCATTCAAAGGTTGCGATCCATAAAGATAACCTTTTACTTAAAAAGGATGATCTATGATTATCCTAGATATAGCCAAAAAGGCACGTGAAGCAAGTTTAAAACTCCAGGGACTATCTGAAGAAATGCGTCTCACAGCTCTTGATGCCATTTCGAAAGCTTTAATCAGTCATAAAGATGAAATTATTGAAGAAAATAAAAAGGATCTTGAAGAAGGAAAGAAAAACAATCTTTCCCCTGCTCTCATTGATCGCTTAACACTCACAGAAAAAAACATCCAGGCCCTCTCTCTCATGTGTCTGGATATTGCTCGTCAAAAACAAGTTGTTGGCATGATCGTTGAATCACATACCAGAGAAGACGGACTCCTGATTCAAAAGCAAAGAATCCCTATCGGCGTGATTGGAATGATTTTTGAATCAAGACCTAATGTTATCGTTGATGGTGCAGCCCTGGCGATTAAATCTGGTAATGCGATAGTTCTGAAAGGTGGCAAAGAAGCTCAATATTCTAATCGTAAACTATTTGAAATCATCCATCGTGCTATTCAGTCAGTGCTTCCAGAAGGTTCAATCAACTTAGTAGAGACAAGAGAAGATGTCGCTGAGTTACTTAAACTAGACCAGTTTATTGATTTAATGGTCCCTAGAGGCGGCAGCGCCCTCATCAAGTATGTAAAGGCCAATGCTAAGATGCCAGTCGTTGCTCATGATAAAGGTCTTTGCCATATGTATATTCATTCAGATTGTTCACTGGATGCTGTGAATGTCGTCCTCAATGCAAAAGTCCAGCGACCAGGTGTCTGTAATGCCTTAGAGACGCTTATACTACACGAAAAATATCCAAAGAATGATGATATTTTGAGGGCCCTAAAAGAGGCCGGCGTCGAAATAAAAAATCCTGCATCGGAGTCTGATTTCGCTACGGAGTGGCTGGATAAAAAGATCTCTATTAAATTTGTAAAAGATTATACTGAAGCGATTAACCATATCAAAAAGTATTCATCTCATCATACCGAAGCCATCCTTGCTCAGGACCCTAAAGTTATAGAAGAGTTTATGAATTCCCTCGATGCCTCATGCATTGCCATCAATGCATCCACTCGTTTTAATGATGGTGGAGAACTTGGACTCGGCGCCGAGTTAGGGATTTCGACATCAAAACTTCATGCCTACGGACCTATGGGTGCAAATGAAATGACGACAACTCGGTTTATTGTGACAGGACATGGTCACATCAGAAAATAAGGAAATCCTATGCCATCATTTGATTTAGTCTCTAAAGTAAATGAA
>CANEVK010000279.1 GCA_947442115.1 Bacteriovoracaceae bacterium
ACAGACCTTTTTAAGATCATCAATGTTATGGACAGAACGACCTGTTGTCCAACCATGGAGAGTTGGCTGAGGCACACCACTCTCTTTAGCAAGAGCTGCGAGGGTCAGTCCCTTTTCCTTACAAAGCTTCAGAAGTATTTTATCTAATTTCATAATTAAACTCTTTCAAAAATTTATCAATCTATATTCTAACATCTGAGGCGGCAGTCTGTTTCAACTTATTGACATCTCAATAAGTTGAGGTGGAATAACTTAAAATGTTTAATACTCATGGAATAAGCGAAAGGTTCTTATTGTGTGAAAAACATTTTAATAGTTGATGATTCAATGGATGACCGAGACATACTCATGAGTTTTTTAACTCATGAAGGTTATTCTTGTGATGAAGCTTCAAATGGTAAAGAGGCTTTAGAAAAAATTAAGGCAAAGAAATTTGATCTCATTATTTCAGATTTTCAAATGCCTGATGGTGATGGTCCTTGGCTCGCTTCTGAATTAAGTCAGTTAAAGCTCTCCTTGAAGTTTATCCTCGTTTCTAGTGATGCTGTCAGTGAAGGTCAATCACTCTATAAGGCCGGTTTGGTTGATTTCTTTTTATCTAAGCCCCTAGATTTCAAATTATTACTGACTAAGATCAGGTCCCTTAATCATTAATGTTGGCACCGTGTCAGCACTAGGTTATTTAAACTAGACAAACTTCTGACTTTTTTGATCAAATCTAATCCTTATCCATCAAGGAGTTTGAGATGAGATCTTTGTTGTTTTTCTTATTAATTTTGGGTCAGGCCTTTGCCACGGAGAATGATCTCTCCCATCGACCAAAGTCTTTTAATGTTAATGGTGGTAAAGCTGTCTTTGCTGACTTCACTGAAGCTCAATATAAGATTTCATATGATCTCACTTCAAAACGTGCTTATGCCGTAGCGACGATTAATTTTGAAATGCTTGAAGCTGGCTTTCCTATCTTTGATAGCGTGACCGCTCCAAGTACTGTCTCGCTTGACGGAGAGTCCGTTTCAGCTATTGAAACAAGAACACCTCAGAATGAAACCATGGCAAGATATGTTAATAAGTTCACTTCTATCGGGGCCCATGAACTAAAAATTGAGCTTCCTTTAGCGACTTTAGTTGAGTTTATTGATAATGGTGTCAAAAGTGCTTTTTGGACTTCTGACCTGGATGAAAGAAGGTTTTTAGAAAGATATTTGCCAGCTAATTTTGAGTTCGATCAAGTTAAAATGACTTTTATTGTTGAGTTTATTGGCCTTAAGAATAAGCAAGTTATTTATACTAATGGATCAGTTCAGGAACTTAATAACCAATCTTATAAAATTGAGTATCCCTCTTACTATACGGCTTCTAGTATCTTTTTCCATACTGTCCCTCAAGGTTTAACAAATGAGCTTAGATTCAAACTTAAATCAATTGATGGTCGTGATATTCCGGCCGTTGTGTATTTTTCAAAATCAACTTGGAATACTGGTCTAGAAAGACTTAAAGCAAAAACCATTGAAGTCTTCCAAGAATTAGAAAGTGACTATGGCCCTTTCCCTCATCCGACTCTAACGGTTCTCCAGGCCGGAATGGGTGGTATGGAGTATTGTGGTGCTACGATGACAGATTTCTCTGCCCTTGGGCATGAACTTTTTCACTCGTATTTTGCTCGTGGAGTAATGCCGGCCAATGGAAATTCAGGATGGCTTGATGAAGCTCTGGCCTCTTGGAGAGATGACGGCTATCAATCGTCTACATTTATGTCTGGAAGCAGTGGAATGTCATCTCACCCTTATTACACACGCACAACTGATAAGGCCGCTTATACATTTGGAGCTCGTTTTATGAGTTTTCTTGATGGCAAGCTCAAGACAAAGGGTGGGCTCAAGCCTTTTATGAGACATATGGTGGATAAAAGAGTTTTCTCTCCATTATTTGTTGAAGAATTCGTCCATGAGATGTCAGAGTTTTATGGGGTTTCTGTTCATGAGGATTTTAAGCGATACACTTATGGTTCTTCATTGAATCTTGATCATTCATCAAATAAATCAAATTCTAAAATCCATCGTAAGATGTCGATTGAAGAACTCAAAAACTATCTCTAATTATTTTTTTAATTGAATGGTATGGTGTCCAATAGTGACACCATCCATTTTATGTGTGCACTCACCATTTGGTCTTAGTTCAATAATAACCTTCACATTCTTTCCTAAATCATTAGGCTGAGGCTTGTAGGGTGATTCCGCCACCATGGCCGAAGCCACAGTGCTTGATGTTGAGTATTTAGAATTTATTTGTTGGATATCTTTAGTCTTGGGTATTCTTTTAATTTCTGAAAAATCAATACTTGGATACATCACTGAGCTGGCCTTGTAATCTGTTCGAGAGGTAATAGTTTCTGAACTTGGTCTCAGTGAATAAACTGGGATATGCGAGAGACCCAAAAAGTGACCCATCTCATGAAGAACAACGGTTCTTAAGTCATACTCAGTAGAATCTTTGTTGGCAGAATTAGATTCAGATGAAAAATTAAAATCATCATAATTAACTAGAATATCTGCGTGCTCAATACTCACATATTCATTCGATTTTCCAGTATTGTAGCGACGACCAAAGAGTTGGGTGATGGCAATGGGGGCGACTTCATTACTCGGTGTGAGGCTTGAATTCCAGTCGTAAACTTTATAGATTCCGAGGACTCCATCGTTTCTCACAAGATCATAATTATTATTATTAAGATCACTGAAAGAAAAAAATGCATTGCTTGCGGAGACAGCATTTTTCCAAGCGTCTCCCATCTGAACCATGCCGACTTTTTCATCACTGCTGAAGGCGTTGGATAGGCCAATATTTTTTGGAAAAGTCTTATTGCCCCACATGTAAGGAGCTTCAGCATTAATGGCAGCAGTGGATGAACTGCCTTGTACAACCTCGGTACTAGGCGTGCAGCCAGTAATTAATAATGCGAGAAGTACACCTTGGATTTTCATCCCTCTCCCTGGTCCATGACCGATTACTAAATTGATCGGCATTTTCCAGGGAAAAACTGAGGGAGATTATTAAGGTTATTTTAATGATTTAGCGTGATCGGCCATAAACTGCTCTAAACCGTTTTTAGTTAAGGGGTGCCCAAATAGACCCTCGATAACTTTAAAGGGAAGTGTCGCCGTATCGGCCCCCATAAGGGCGCAATCTTTAACGTGCTGAGAGTGTCTAAGTGAAGCCGCAAGAATTTTTGTTTCGAAGGCATAATTATTAAAAATTTGTCGAATTTCCCCAATAAGCTCCATTCCTGTTTGTCCTACATCGTCAAGGCGTCCTACGAATGGTGAAACGTAGGTGGCACCGTTTTTGGCCGCTAGAAGGGCCTGGTTAGCAGAAAAGATAAGGGTTACATTGGTTTTAATTCCATTCTGAGAAAAGTACTTACAGGCAATCATCCCATCTTTGGTCATAGGGATTTTAATCACAACGTTTTTATGGATCTTCGATAATTCAACGCCTTCTTTGATCATTCCTTCAGCATCAAGAGCGATAACTTCTGCGGAAATCGGTCCATCAACGATAGAGGCAATTTCCTTGATCAGGTCTGCATTCTTTTTACCAGTTTTGGCCACCAGTGAAGGATTGGTTGTCACACCATCTACAAAGCCCCAGGTATAGGCCGTTTTGATTTCATTAATGTCACCAGTATCGATAAAGAATTCCATATACTCTCCTAGGGAAGTCAGGTTTTATAAAGCTTGGTTTTCGCTTGTTTTGCCATCATAATAAAAAGCATGACCATCTTTGGCCACTTCGTTTACTTAATATTTTTTATCTTTCTTGGTGTTAATGACGCTAAGTCCATAACAATTGTTCCCCATCTTCCAAGCGAGGGTGTCCTAGGGAGAGAAAATAGGGGAGCGATTGATCCCCAGGTTGATTATGAGAGATTTAGTGGTCGAGTTTCAGATAAAGATGAT
>CANEVK010000280.1 GCA_947442115.1 Bacteriovoracaceae bacterium
CGATGCCCGCCTCCTAAGAATTCACTTAAAATTAAAAAAAGATCGGGCCGATCCGAGCTTGCATGAATCAAGCTTCTCCTGGGAGGGTAGGGTAATCCTTCAAGACATCAACACCAAAAAGATTCTTGGAAGTTTCACTCTGCCAACGGAGAATAAGACATTTAAAAACTTAGATCAAAAGACTCTTAATTCTACATTGGCATCTTATTTATATCGATTGCCCTTAACCTCATTCCTGCAGTTTAAAAATACACTTGAATCAAATAAGGACCCAGTTAAAGTAGCGCCGATTATCTTAAAAGGATTCCGACACCTCGGGGATGTACAAGGGTATATTTTAGCCTTGAAAAACCGAGGAAACTTGTTGGGTTTAGATGTTGTCCTCTCATCTTTCTCAAAAGAAGAGGCTTTTCTGACCTGTTATTATAAGGGTGAGGAAAAATCGTTTAGTGATTTATTGTCAGGCATAAAAGAGTTAAAATTAAGTCAGACCTATAACTTGATAGGGGACTTTTCAGGTGTTCATCACACCATAAAGTTTGTAACGGAGTGACCCTAAGGAATTGTTATGAACTCTGTACTTCGATTTTTTAGTTTCTTTTGTGTTTGTCTCTTTATAACCGAGGGCTGTGCACCTATTTCGAGGCGTCGTCCTATACGGCAAGCTAATAATAATATTAATCGTGTCACCGAGTTCAATCCAATAAAGAAAAAAGTGGCTCTCCTTTCTTTTTATAATGAATCCCCATTAGGTGGACCAGATCTTGCGGTCGTCGCAACGGAAGAATTCCGTAGAGAGATAAATCGCTCGAGGGAATTTATTCTTGATACTGAAGCTGAAAATATTTTTGGAAATTCCAAAGAGATCTATGCAGGTGGAGGTGTAAAGTTAGTCCAACTTGCTAGAAAAGCAAAAATGTCTGGTGTCAACATTGTCATCTTTGGACGAATCAAAGAGGCAAGAGTGAGACAGAAAAGTGATGAAATTGGATTTGTAAGGAAAGTTAAATCTCTGGCCGAAACTTATGTTGAAGTTAAGGCCTATGATGTTTTATCGAACAAGGAATTATTTACGGAAACTCTCGATGGAAATATTTCAGATGATAATTTGAAGTATTTTCAGTCTGAAAGTGAAGAGAATTTAGCCTATCGACAAGATTTGCTCCGCTACTCTGTTAAAGTTGCTGTGAGAAAAGTTATTCCAAAAGTGATTAAGATTGGGAGTCGTTTAGACTGGATGGGGAGAGTTGCCAAAATTATTGGTACTCGAATCTATGTCAATGCCGGCAGAAGTTCTGGATTAAACCTGGGAGATATTTTAAAGGTTATCACCGAAGGTCAGGAAGTCTTTGATCCTGAATCTGGTGCGATGATTGGAATTTCACAGGGAGAGGTTAAGGGGACCCTAGAAGTCGTTGATTATCTCGGTGAAGATGGGGCCATTGCTATTCTCCATTCTGGTGGATCTGTCACTGAAGGTGATTTTATTCAGCTCTATTAATATGGATGAAACTAATAAAAAATTATCTTTTCTTGTCGTTTCTCCGTCTCAGTATCTAAGACAAATACTTAAGTTTGTACTTGAAACTTATCTCAAAGCTGAAGTGACAGAGCTTGAATCTGAAGAAAAAGCATTATCCTTTTTGAAAGGTTTAAGCCTTACTCCGTCATTAATTGTGTATGATTACTCCCCAAATTCTTTTCTTGTAGAAGATTTTGTAGGCCACTTAAGAGAGAACTCAAGCAAAAATGTTCGAATCATTATTTTAGTCGATTCCATCCGGCAGGAAGGAAAGGAAATTTTAAAAAGTACTCCTCAAATGACGATCTTGAAAAAATCTGATTTGCCTAGTGATCTTATTAAAGAGTGCCAAAATTATTTCCTGGAAACTCCCTTTTTGAATCAAGATGAATTTTGTCGTATCGATATTAATTTCCTTAACGTCCTTGATGGGATTAATAAAGATCTCTATATCAAGATTGGCCAGGATAAGTTTATAAAAGTTTTTAATGAGAGCGAAAGTACTAATAGTTTAGATATGAAGAAGTATCAAGACAAAGGGATTCAGCATCTCTACTTAGGACGAGACACGGCCATTTGGGTTATTGAGCAAATTCAAAAGCAGATGACTATATTTCTGAATGCTACGAATTTTAAATTTATACTCAGAACAAGAGAGGAGACTGCCGAAAAAAGATTTGAGCAGAAAGTACTTAGAATTCATGAAGAAGTTCATATTGATAATGATTTTAGATTAACCATTGAAAAAGCAGTTGAAAGTGTCAAAGCATTAGTTGAGAAAGAAAAAAGAGTTGAAAAGATGCTGCTTTCCTTTAAAGAGAATAAAAAAGACTATGCTTACTTTACTCAAAAGATGAATCTTACTTGTCTTGTCTCTTGCTTGCTCGCCAAAGAATTGGATTGGATGTCTAAAACGACTCTAGATAAATTAATTTATGCATCAGTCCTAGGGGATATTACTCTTGCCGTAAAACCTCATTTGATGAAAATTAATGGCCTCTCAGAATTTGAAAAAATAAAAGAGACATTGTCTGATGAGGAACAAAAACTTTTTTTGACCCATCCTCAAGATGCTGCCCAATTGATTGCAAGGTATTTTTCTGGAGCTCCTACTGATACCGATATTTTGACCTTACAACAACATGAAATGCCTGATGGGCATGGATTCCCAAGTGGGATGAGAGCAGATAAAATTTCTGCACTTTCGGCACTGTTTATTGTCGCTAATGATTTTTCAACTTATTACTTAGCAGGTGAATCTTCTAGTTTAGAAGACTTTATTAATAATTCTCGTGCCCGTTATGATTTTATGAATTTTAGAAAAATCATAAAAACCTTAGAAAAACTGCGTAAAAGATAAAGGAATGTAGGGAATACCTAAATACTCCCTACAAGTAACTTCAATCTTCTTTTTTATTTCTTTTTTCTCTTCTCTCTTCTCTCGATGATTTGATCTTCTCTCTGAAGCTTTCTCTTTCGCCCTTGTTTTCCAGCTTGAATTTCTCCATCGCTTCTTTATTTGATTTTCTACAGTCTTGAAGCTGCTCTTTACCGGAAGCTGATTGCACGCAGGATTTAAAGGATTGTAGAATTGTGATGTGTTGATCAATATTACCGGCAATCATTGTTTTTAATTGATCAAGATTTTGACTTTTTTCATCCTGGGCAAAAGCCATTGAAGATAGGATGGTAAGAACTATGGCAATTTTCATTTTCTCTCCTTGGAAATAAAACCAACTGAGAAATTGTAAATTAAGCCTGATGATAGTCAATAGGATCAGTAATTCCAGCCTCTTTGAAGCCCCTTAGTCTAAGGGCACAGGAATCACACTGCCCACAAGCCTTGGCAGAATTTTTATAGCAAGACCAACTCAGTTCAAAAGGAACATTAAGTTCCTTACCTTTGAGCACAATGTCGCGTTTTTTCATCAAAATCACTGGCGTGAGGATTTGGATGTCATTGGCCTTGGTTCCTTCTAGGATGACTTTATTAAAAGCTTCATAGTAACTTGGTCTACAATCGGGATATCCAGGTGAGTCTTCGTAATTGGCCCCAATAAATAATTTTTTAGCTCCAACGACTTCGGCCCATGAAACGGCCAAAGAGAGTATGATGGAATTTCTGAAGGGAACATAAGAGTCGGGTATCTCTGGAGAATCGCCTTTAAAGCTTTTAACATCAATACTTTCATCCGTGAGAGAGCTTCCACCAATCTGCTTCAGAAAGGTCATGTCGATAATCTTTCTTTTATCTCTTGGTATTTTGTAGTGCTCACAAATCTCGTCAAAAGAAATTCTCTCTCTCGCTGAAGTTTTTTGACCGTAGTTCATATGGAGAGCATAAACATCTTGGTAATCTCTGGTCGCAAGACCAGCACAGACGAGAGAATCCATACCTCCGCTTAAAAGAACAATA
>CANEVK010000281.1 GCA_947442115.1 Bacteriovoracaceae bacterium
ATCCACTGTAAAAAGTTTTCCACGGCCATCAATAAAGTAATTATTTCCAAGTTTTGTGAGAGATGAAATTTCTAATCCATTAGGGATCAAAGGTAATATGAGAAGGCCATCTTCAGAGACAGTAAAAATTAAATTATTGGCATCAACAAAGTAATTTCCACCCATTTTTTTAATCGCATCAACTTTAATGTCAGGTTTACTGAAAACAAATCCATCTTTTGAAACCGTTGAAACCACTCCATTCCGGCTTTGGAAATAGCGTCCACCTGCAACAGTAATGAAGGCAGGATTGAGATTGGGAACGTTGATCTTAAAAAAATTACCCTTCGAATTAATGGTATAAAGATCGACTAAGCCTTTTTTTTCATCAGCATCAACAAGAAAAAAATTTCCACCAAACATCCGGGTCTTTTTAAAGATCGATTCTTTATCGTACTCATAAAAGAAACCTGCATCATCGATCGTGGTTAAACGTCCTCGTTCAGAAAGAACGTAATTTAGACCTTTGCCCAGAATATTTTTAGGAACTTTCTCTTCCTTACGATAAAGGAAACCTTTGTCATCAATCGTAACAAATCGATCTTCTTCGGCCAGAAATTGGCCTCCAGTCAAAGTGACTTTGTAGGGGAGAATAAAATGGTTCAGATCAAACACTTGCCCTTGTTTATCAACAGTAAGAACCACCCCACTACCGAGCATCATATAGGATTGAGCGAGGGTATTTAATGAAAAGGATAAGGCCGCAAGGACAAAAAGCTTTTTCATGGGTTCTCCAAATTAAACCAAATTCGCGCCCACTATAGTCGAAAACGCCCATGGGATCCATGGAGTCTAAAAAGATTACTTACTCAAAAAAAAGCCCTCCGAAGAGGGCCTGCAATTTTAATAATTTAAGAGGTCTCTGGCGGCCGTGAGGATACGGTTCATATCTGGCAGAACGGCCCTTTCAAGAATTCGGTTAAATCCAACCGGTGTGAAGGTTGATCCTACCCGACGCACAGGAGCATCTAGATGTTCAAAAGCGTGCTCATTAATAATTCCCACAAGCTCTCCGCCGAAACCAGCAAAAACCTTATCTTCATGAACAATGAGAGCGCGGTGAGTTTTCTTGACTGTCGTGATGATGGCCTCAGTATCAAGCGGATTTAAAGATCTTAAATCTAAAACTTCAACTTCTATTCCTTCCTTGGCCAAAACTTCTGCAGCCTCAAGTGAAAAATGCACAGTATTTCCATAAGTGATGATTGAAAGGTCTTTACCTTCACGACGAAGGCGGGCCTTTCCGAAAGGAACTTCAAAATCTTCAGGCACTGGGGTCATGGCGAATTTGGCATTATAAAGGGCCTTAGGCTCTAGATAAACTGTTGTGCCCTGAGAGCGCATCGCTGTTCGAATGAGTCCAGCAGCATCATCAGCGAAGGCCGGAACGACAACTCTAATACCAGGAAGTGTACAGAGTGTTCCCTCAATATTTTGAGAATGGTAAAGACCACCACCGATATAACCACCAGAGGCGAGTCGAACCACAATATTAGGAGAGAAAGCTCCGTTACTTCTCCAGTAATCATGAGAAGTCTCTACCATTTGCTCCATGGCGGGCCAAAAGTAATCAGCAAACTCGGCCCCTTCCACAACAATGCGAATTTTTTCTTGATCAAAGCGAGACATACCATTGGCCGTTCCAAGGATATAATCCTCAGCAATCGGTCCGTTAAAAACACGATGCTTTCCAAATTCTTGTTGCATACCTTTGGTCACATTAAAAATGCCACCTTTCTCTTTATTGGCCACATCTTGTCCCCAAATATAAGTATCTGGGTTATGACGAAATTCCGCTTTAAGCGTTCCATTGAGAGCATCAATGAATTTCATCGGCTCTCCCTGATAATCATGAGTCCCATCAACATATTTTTGAGGAACATAAGGCTCAGGCACAACGTAATCAAAAATTGATTCAGGAGTTGGATTTGGAGCTTTAACAGCTTTTGAATGGGCCTCTAAGAGGATGGCCTTAGCTTCAGCTTCGATAGCTTCCATTTCTTTTTCTGTAAAAATTTTATTTTTAAGAAGGTCTGCTTTAAATTTTGGGATTGGATCTTGGGCCTTGGCTTCAGTACGCTCCTGCTCATCACGGTACCATTCATGGTTATCAGAGTTTGAGTGATTTCCAATTCTCACACACATAGCATGAACAATAACCGGAACAGAATTTGTGATGGCATAATCTCTGGCCGTGATCATGGCATTAATAGAGTCAAAAATATCTTTCCCATCACACTTAATTATTTTGAGATTAGGAAATCCCACAAAATTATCGCAAACCATTTCATTTGAGGTTTGGTCACACTTTGGTACTGAAATTCCATAACCATTATCTTGGAAAACAAAAATCACAGGAAGCTTCTCTCGGTCAGCTCCATTAATAGCCTCGTAACAATATCCCTCTGAAACTGATGACTCCCCCTGAGAAGAAATAGCAACACCTTTATGATTATAAGTCTTCATTCCGCGAGCTACACCCACCGCATGGAGTGTATGGTTTCCCGTACAAGAAGAGACGTTATGGATATTCCACTCTGGTTTAGCAAAGTGATTCGACATGTGTCGGCCACCAGAAGCAAGATCTGTAGCTTTAGAGATACCATTCAGAATAAGCTCTTCCGGTGTAAGACCGGCTGATAAAGCCGTTAACATATCTCGATAATAAGGAAACAAATGATCAGTTTTAGGATCAAAGACTTGTCCAATCGCAAGTTGAATACCGTCGTGTCCAGCATAAGGAGCATGGTAAGACCAACCGAGGGCCTGCTTTAAATAATTTGGAGCACGCTCATCTACCATCCGACCCAAAACAAGGAGTCGTAGCCATTTTTCTAATGTTTTTTTATCAGTCTTTTTCACATCATGATGCTTAACAACTTTTAAACTCATAAATTCTCCACTATCGCTGTAATCAGCTCATTTCATCATAAAAAGTTTGGAAGTTAGTGTTACCATAAAGCCCTAGACTGGGCAATGCTCAGGGGTGTTTTCAACGCGACGCAATTGATATTAAGTAGCTAAAATAATTATTCTCCGAGGAAAGCGACACCCCACTCCTTAAACATTGTTTCGTGCTTATAAGATTGAATTGTTCTGAGTGAACTGGAATCACTCTTTGGCAGTGGTATGTTTTGAGAATCTTCAGCGTCCGGGGCTTTTCGATGAGGAACTAAAACATAAAGACTTCTTGTAAATTTAGTATCTGGAATGGAAATACTCGCAGGAATGGCTGGATCTAATTGATTATTGTATTGCGGATAGATGCAGTAATAGGGGTAATCAGGAATTTTAACCATCCAGTGCTCTTCAAAATCGGCCACAGCGATGGCCGGATACTGCATCTCTTTTAGATCTTTAAGCATCCAGGCGATGGCATCAGACCTTGTGGCGCAAAGGCCATGCTCAAATTGCATTTTATCTTTTGGTAAACGAAGATCATAAAAGAGATAATCATAATTCACGTCTTCAATTTCAAATCGATCACCATTAACGATTTTGCCCTTCCAGGTTTTATTTTCGTCTAGTATGGGTGTCGTCGCTAGAAGGTGAATTTTTTCTTTAGAAGTGAAGGCAAAGGAAAATTTCTTATTTTTATGATTACTTTCAACATATACATTTGGTTTAGCTGCAAAAACTTCACCTTGCCCATGATAATGAGATGGATTAATTCCTGGATTGTACCCATGATTTGACCAGGCACCTGGATAGTGAAGGTTTGGATAATAAAAGTTTCCTTGAGTCGCCCACCAGGGTTGCTGAACTGGCTGATAAATCGCCGGAGGGAACTGATTAAACCAATTATAATTACTGTAAGGAGAATATTGAGGATTTTGCATCTGACAGTAAAAACAATCGGTCGTTGGAGTATTA
>CANEVK010000282.1 GCA_947442115.1 Bacteriovoracaceae bacterium
AGAAGGTCAATCATTTTTTAATCTTGCTTACTGGATTAAGGATCTTCACGATAAAGGTATTTCTCAAACCGTTGTCATGCCGTACTCATCTCTTTTAAAAGAATTCTCACCTTGGTTCGTCCAACTTTGGGCAGAAAGTCTTGGCAAAGAAGGTAAAGGTCTCACACCGATTCCTGCTTATGGTGCCACTGATCAACACTCTCAAATGCAACTCTTTATGGAAGGGCCTCGAGATAAAGATTTATTTTTAATCGAAGTTAAAAAATTTAATGTTGATTATTCTTTAGAAAATAATGTGCCGGCCAGCGCCTTTAAACTCCTGTCACCTTTCAGTCTTGCTACACTGATGAAAGCAGAATTTGAAGGAACTCTCAAAGCACTTGAAGAGAATAAACGTCATGTCGTTCATTTTTCAATTCCTGAATTAAACGAAAACACCCTTGGGCAACTAATTCTATTTAGTGAGTGTCTTACATGCCTCGTCGGAATTCTCCTTAAAGTTGACCCTTTTAATCAGCCGGGTGTCGAGGCGGGAAAAAAATATGCTCATGAATGGTTAAAATCTCACTCGTAATTGCCGATAAAGCTCTAACTGCGTCTTGATGAAAACCAAGAGCGGCCTTAAAATAAAGGCCATTATTAAGTTGTGAGAATTTGGAGAAGTCATGAGTGATGACAACAACGCCACCATCGTTATAACAGATATTCGTAAAGCCCTAGCAGCTGCAGAAGATGAGGCAAAACAAAAGCCATCATGTCTTTTGGTTGTTGGTGGAGAACTTAATGGTTCAATCTTTGATCTTGCTCCAGGTGAAAATGTCATAGGAAGAAATCCGGATTGCTCTATCCCTCTTGATTTTCAGGGTGTCTCTCGAAAACACTTTACTGTAACAATGAATGATGGTGTTGCCACACTTTCAGATCTTGGTTCGGCCAATGGTACTTATTTAAATAATCAAAAAATTGAAGGCTCTATTGTTCTGAAACGTGCTGATATGATTAAGATTGGCGCTATTGCCATGAAATTTCTCCCAAGTGGAGATCCTGAACGCCTGACTTATGATAAGTTGCATGAAGAGGCCAATACTGATGGACTTACAAAATGCTACAATAAAACTTTCTTTAACAATTCTTTAGAAACAGAAGTAAAAAAATCAAAAGTAACTGGTAAGCCGCTATCACTCATTATTTTTGATCTTGATCACTTTAAAAAACTCAACGACAACTACGGCCATGATGCTGGAGACTTTGTTTTAAAAGAAAAAGCCCGTCTTATCAGAGACAATGGTGTACGCCACGGTGATATTTTTGCACGTTATGGTGGAGAAGAGTTTTGCGTCCTTTTGCCAAATACTAATCTTAAACAAGGATTTGAAATAGCAGAAAGGCTGAGAAAGCTTGTTGAAAAACATGAATTTATCTATGACGGCAAGAGACTACCTGTAACTGCTTCAATTGGTGTTGCAGATTACCGCCAAGGCGTTAATAGTGGCACAGACCTTTTTAAACGCGCAGACTCTGCAGTTTATAAATCAAAAGAGGGCGGAAGAAATCAGGTTAATTTCTTTAAGGGATAAATGCTTGCTTCTCCAACGAAGATAAGTTTACTTCCCGAACATCTCATAGATCAGATTAAAGCTGGTGAGGTCATCGAGCGACCAGGCAGCCTGATAAAAGAAATTCTTGAAAATTCTATTGATGCCCAATCCTCTAGAGTAGAGCTGACGATCCTCAATAATGGACTGGACTTAATATCCCTTAAAGACAATGGTCATGGTATTTTCTCCAAAGATTTACCCCTCGCTTTTTCAAGACATGCCACTTCAAAGATTTCTCGTTTTGAAGACCTTTATCAGTTAGGTTCTTTTGGATTTCGAGGCGAGGCCCTCGCTTCAATTGCCGCAATTTCAAAGATTCAGTGCCTTTCCTATAACGCTATCGAATCCTTCGGAAGTGAAATCCGCATCGAGGGAGGACTTACAACCTATGAAAATACCCGCCAAAAAGTGACGGGACAAACAGGATTAGAGCTTAATATTCAGGAATTATTTTATAATACTCCCGTACGTCTTAAATTCATTCAGTCTCAGCAGTCGGAAAAAAATTATATACGAAGAATTATCTATTCATTCGTCTTCTCCCACCCTGAGGTGGAATTCATTCTTAAGATTAATGACGAAGACAAAATCATTTATCCTGCACGATCTTGCCTTGAGGAAAGACTAAAAGACTTTTTTCCAAAATCAGAAAACTTTTTAAAGTTAGTCAATAGATCCTATGAACTCAACACTGTTCGCATCTACTTACTTCCCTCCTCTTTAAAAGGGCCTTTAAAAATTCAATACACTTATATCAACAAACGCTTTGTTATTGATAAACAGCTTGTAAGAGTTGTGACCCAAACGATGCAGGCCCATCTCGGAAGTGATGATTTCCATTATTTAATCTTCTTGGATCTCCCAACTGATCATATCGATGTGAATGTCCATCCAAATAAAACGATCATTAAAATTTTTGAAAACTCCAAAGTGATAAGTCTTCTCAATGGAGCGATTAAAGATATAACAATCCAAACTGGTGCCTTAAAAGCGATTCACTCTCCTCAACTTCAATCTGAAAGTGATCAATCTCAAATTCACTTCATGGAGGAAGAAAACTCTCTACTCCAAAAAAGACATGAATATAATATGGATGGAATTTTTTCCCCCCATAGGATCCATAGTCTTGAGACTGATTTTGATTTTGTTTGGTTAAATGATTATTTCCTTTATAAAAAAAATAACTCTTGGTTTGGAGCCTCTCCTAAAAAACTTCTCACCATCTACATAAATGTAAATTTTAAAAATAATAAATCATCATCCATTCCCTTGCTCGTGAGCGAGCCCTTTAAATTTCTTGATTCAGACATGAATAGAATCGAATCCCTCAATGAAAAGGGAATTGAGCTTGAAAAACTATCAGGAGATACTGTTGTTCTGCGCTCTATTCCTGACTGGCTGAATGGCATTCCCTTAAGATTTTTGATTGAAAAACTCATTAAGGGTCAAGAGTATGAAACAACCGATTTTGACACTAGAGACTGGCCGAAAGAAACTTGGATGAGAATCATTGATGAAGTAGACATGAACCTGCTCATCGATGAAAAGGCTATTCTTAATATATATTCAATCATGGCCGAGAAATTAAAGTGAAAGTCATTATCATTTCTGGAGCAACAGCAACTGGCAAGACTGATTTGAGTATAAAAATCGCCCAACAATTTGGTGGGGAAATTATCAATTTTGACTCTCTTCTTCTTTATAAAGAACTTAATATTGGGACCGCCAAACCGACGAAAAGAGAGAGAGGAGAAATACCTCACCACATGATCGATGTGACAAGTATTTCTAATCCTCTCAATGCAGCAGATTACGTGCGGATGGCCTTACCTATTATTGCATCCATTTTAGCAGATCATAAAATGCCAATCCTTGTAGGAGGTAGTGGCTTTTATCTTCAGGCTTTACTCAATGGTATGTATGAATCTCAAACAAGTCCTCAGGAAGTTCTCGCAAGGTCCAGAATTCTTTTCGAGAATGAAGGCATAGAACCTTTTCGAAATATACTTAAACAGAATGATCTCGCTTCTTATGAAAGATATCATGAGAATGATCATTACAGGATAAGAAGGGCCGTTGAACACTTTTGGACAACCGGAACTCCTTTATCTGAAAAACGTAAGAAAAAGGATCAAGAGAATGAAGATTTTCAGTCCACAAATATCCATGGCTGGCAGACGCTCCATCTCTATTTAAAAATTCCCAAAGAAGATCATTGGCAAATAATTAACAAGAGAACTGAACGAATGATAAGTGATGGACTTATCGATGAAGTAGGTACCCTCTTGAAAAATGGTTTTAGTGGG
>CANEVK010000283.1 GCA_947442115.1 Bacteriovoracaceae bacterium
CTGAAGTGAAAGAGTCTAAGCGTGTGGTAACCATCTCGGGTGTTACAACAGCAGAAGAGCTGGCCCATAAATTAAGTCAGCGCTTTGATGCTTTTGCTAATAAGCTCCTTGAAATCAACCTTCTTGTAAGACCAAATGATTACATTGGCCTAAAATTAGCAAACCAAATAGCTGCTCTTTATAATTATCGTGTCGAAGATACGGCCTTTAATGAAGAAGCTGTTTTAAATAATGAGGAAGTTGAAGATAAGTCTGGTTTTCCTGTAAGAAATCCAATCATCACAATCATGGGTCACGTTGACCATGGTAAAACCTCGCTTCTTGATTATATTCGAAAAGCGAAGGTCGCTTCAGGTGAGGCCGGTGGTATTACTCAGCATATTGGTGCTTATTCTGTGCCAGTTAAAAATTCCATGCTGACGTTCCTAGATACTCCGGGTCACGCGGCTTTCGGTGCCATGAGACAGCGTGGGGCCAATGTTACAGATATTGTCGTCCTCGTTGTGGCTGCCGATGATGGAGTCATGCCTCAGACTGTTGAATCAATCAAATTTTGTAAAAATGCTGGAGTTCCAATCATTGTCGCTGTTAACAAAATTGATAAACCTTCTGCTAATCCAGATAAGGTGAAGCAGGGACTTATGGAATTTGGACTTCTCCCTGAAGATTGGGGTGGAGAAACTCAATATGTACATGTTTCGGCGCTTACTGGAACTGGTGTTGATAATCTTTTAGAGTCAATTCAACTACAAGCAGAGATCATGGAGCTTCGTGAGAATCCAAAAGGTCCTGCTGAGGGTGTTGTTATCGAATCTAAAATTGAAGTTGGTCGTGGTCCAGTCGCCACTGTCCTGGTTCAAAAAGGGACACTCACTAAAGGTGATGCGATTGTTGTAGGAGAAACTTCTGGGCGTGCCAGATCTCTTATGGATTTTTCAGGTAAAATGCTAAATTCTGCTGGTCCTTCTATGCCTGTTCAAATTCTAGGACTTGAAACTGTACCATCTCCTGGAGATATCCTTAATGTAGTTAAAAATGAGCGTGAAGCTCAGAAAATTGTTGATAACAGAGTCAATGAGCGTAAGGCGATGGCAAGTGCCACTGTCGAAGAAAAGAAAGTCAGTCTTGAAGATTTCTTTGCGACTGCTCAGAATAATTCTGAAGCTGAGAAAAAAGTTCTTAAACTTATTGTTCGCTCTGACGTGCAAGGATCATTCGAAGCGATCAGAAGTGCTGTTGAGCAACTTGGTAACTCTGAAGTTTCGGTTGAAGTTATTGGTGGTGGCGTAGGCGCTATAACTGATAACGACGTCAATCTTGCTGCCTCATCTAAAGGCTTTATCTTTGGTTTCAATATGAGACCAGTGACAACGGCCAGAAGAATTGCTGAGGAGAAGGGTGTTGATATCAAGACCTATTCTATCATTTATGAACTCATCAATGATGTCACACTTGCTCTTGAAGGAATGTTAACTCCTGAAAGAATAGAGAAGTACATCGGGCGTGCTCAAGTTAAAGAAACATTCTCTATTCCTAAAGTTGGAACGATTGCTGGTACATCAGTTATTGATGGGAAAATTGAAAGAGGTTGTAATATTAGACTCCTTCGTGATGGCAAGATCATCTACGATGGACGCCTCTCAACTCTTAAGCGCTTTAAAGATGAAGTTAAAGAAGTTAAAAATGGCTATGAATGTGGTATGGCCCTTGAGAACTTTAACGATATTCGCAATGAAGACCTCATTGAAGCTTATATTATGGAAGAGAAGAAAAGAACTCTTTCATCAGATCTTACACTCTAAGGAACGAACGTGGCCGGACGTGGTAATAAGTTTGCAAAAGTAAAATACGAAGAAAGGGTTCGCGATGAGATTAATCTCGCTCTCAGAAGAGAGTTCGCGGATCCTAGGCTCATGAATGTGACTGTGACCCATGTGGAACTCACTCAAGACTACTCCCACGCCAAAGTTTATTGGGATACTTTTAATGCTGCGACAAGAGGGGATGCAAAAGAAGCGATAGAAAGTACTTCTAGTCGCATGCGCTCCCTTTTAGCTTCAAAAATGGAAGTTAAGCACACTCCTCAGATTCATTACATTTACAATTCACAGTTTGAAGATGAGTCAAAAATCACCAAACTACTAAAGAGTGATGGCCCATCGGATGGCGAAGAATAGGTCACTTTCTCAATTTCCTCCTCTGGTTTTCAATATCTTTAAACCTCCTAGGCAGACCTCTTACGATGTTGTGAGACATTTTAAAAGGCATCTTCCCTCAGGTTTTGGAAAAATAGGACATTTTGGAACACTCGATCCTTTTGCCTGCGGAGTGATGCTCATAGGGATTGGCGGTGCTGCCCGTCTGAACGATTATGTGCATGAGTTTCTGCCAAAAACATATCTAGCTGTTGGAAAACTAGGAATTGAAACTCCCACTGGAGATTGGCAATCTGACATTTCTCAGCGAGATGAGTCTCCCTATCTTAAAGAGCATATTGCTAGTTTTTCTTCGCTATTTATCGAAGATTGTTTCAAGAAAAAATTTATCGGTGATTACTGGCAGTCTCCCCATCAATATTCTGCTTCGAAATTTATGGGTAAGAATTTACATGAATGGGCGCGTGAAGGAATAGAGATAAAAAAAGAGCAAGTCTTACGGAAAGTTCATCATATTGAAGTTGTAAAATATCAATTCCCTTACCTCGCGATTAGGGTCACTGTCAGTTCTGGCACCTATGTGAGGACACTTTTTAATCACATGGCCCAAGAACTAGGGACGATCGGATCGCTCATTTCTCTTGTGAGAGAAAGTATTGGGCCAGCACATACTTCTCAGTCCTTGAAGTTGAAGGATTGGCCAAAAGACAGAGAATTAGCTGCTATGACAAATGGATTAAGAATAGACCAACTCCTACCATTCGGGGAGGCGCTACTTTCAGAGGCTCAAGTTCATTCTTTTCGTCACGGTGCTTTTTTAAAATTAAATGATTTGAAGTTAACTGATAGTGGGGGACTAGACTCACCTTATTTTTGGATGAAGGATGAATCAAATCTTTTGCTAGGGTTAGGGGTAAAAAGTGATCTTAATGAGATCAGGCCCAAAATTAATTTTCATTCAGAGGGCCTAGCTTAACCATAAGTTCTTCATAACCCTCAATCACTTTGTCCCAGACGGCGCGACAAAACTCATCTGAATTCTTAAAATTTTCTGGCAAAATTTCTTGGTGAACAATCACTCCAAGATGGCGCCCTGGTCGAATGAATCCTCGAGAATTAATAACTCCTCTCGTTCCATAAAGGCTTGTGGGAATGACCGGAATTTTTTCATTATAAGCAAAGACCAGAAGTGTTCTTTTAATTTGATCATAGCTTTTAGGATGAGTATCCCGTGAGCGTGTGCCCTCTGGATAAACTTGGATTCCAATTCTCTTGATGAGGATTCTCTCTTTTGCCTGGTCGAATACTTTTTTTCTTGAATGAACCTTACTGCGTGAGACTGGCATGGCGCCGCTTATCCAGCCCAGCCAACCAAAAATAGGAATTCGAAGAATCTCTTTTTTCATGATGGGAGGCGCCTGATACATGGTGGTAATCAAGGGGATGTCGATAAAGCTTTGATGGTTGGCCACATACAGGCCGTAAGGGGGTGTTCCTTTAAAATCCTGAGACCGTTCATCACGTTGAATATCAACAAAACTTTGACAACCAAAGCGCAGCATCAGCTTGGAGCCAAAGGCCCAGGCAGGAGAAACGATTTTAAGTCTAATGCGCAGGGAAAAAGGGAGAGCAAGAATACAAGGTGGTAGGAGAATGAAGAGTAAAACCCCTAGAGCAACCACAATAGCTTTTATTTGAATGAGAATCTGCATAGGCGACTATTGTACTTTTATTTCACC
>CANEVK010000284.1 GCA_947442115.1 Bacteriovoracaceae bacterium
AAGAAAATTAAATTTACGAATTCAACCAAAATGAAAAAAGAGCTCAATTCCGCTTTGGCCAAAAATGCCTTTCACTATCAGGAACCGACCTATCTTTAGGTCTAGGATTGTATGTTAAGTAAAATATTTTCTTTTCGAATGCTGGTCATGCTTCTTCTTGGTTATTGTTCTGGCCTGCCGTTACTTTTAACGGCTTCAACACTTCAGGCCTGGATGACCACCGAGGGTGTCAGTTTAACCGCTATCGGAATGGTTTCACTTATCAGTGCTCCCTATACGTTCAAATTTCTATGGGCCCCATTTTTAGACCGCTATACTTTTCCTTTTCTGGGTCGTCGCAGAGGCTGGATGATTGTGACTCAAATGCTGACTTTATTAGCAATATTTGGTCTGTCTTTTTTTAATCCCAAAACTGATCTTATGATGATGGCCTTCTTTGCTTTTTTTATTGCCTTCTTTTCAGCTTCTCAGGATATTGTGATTGATGCTTATCGACGAGAAATTGTAATTGAAGAAGAGCTCGGTCTTGCTTCTTCTTTGTATGTGAATGGCTATCGTCTCGCCATGCTTGTTTCTGGTGCTTTTGCCCTTTTCCTGGCCGATCAAATGAGCTGGAAGAGTGTTTATCAAATAATGTCATTATGTATGGTTCCTGCCATCTTTTTTACCTTCCTCGCTCCACGTGAGCAGGATTCAATTAAAGCACCTTTAACACTTAAACAAGCAGTGGTTGAGCCACTTAAAGATTTTTTTACGAGACGTGGAGCTTTTATTATTTTGACCTTTATTATGCTTTATAAAGTTGGAGATAACATGGCCTCCAACATGACCACTCCTTTTATCCTCCAATCGGGATATTCAAAAACTGATATTGCCACTGTGGCCAAAACATTTGGCATGGGTGCAACTCTTATCGGAGCACTTCTTGGCGGTATGCTCATGCTGAGGCTGAAGATGAAAACGGCACTGATTATTTTTGGTCTCTTTCAGGCGGTTTCAACTCTTGGTTTTTCAATACTTCCTTCAATGCCAGTTCACTTTACTTCACTGGCACTTATTATTGGTTTTGAAAATTTGGCTGCCGGGATGGGGGGGAGTGCTTATGCGGCCTATATGGCGTCTCTCACAAATAAACAATTTACGGCGACTCAGTATGCGCTTCTAAGTTCTTTGATGGCCATACCGAGAGTGATTCTTTCTTCCCCAACAGGCAAAATGGCAGAAGTTTTAGGCTGGGAAATGTTTTTTGTGGTTTGTACCTTTATGGCGCTTCCTGGGCTTATTCTTCTCATTCCTGTTTTTCGTCTAGAAAAGCCAACGCAGGCCACAGCCTAGGGTATCCATAATATTTTCCATATCTTTTTTTGAATCTGCTGTTGTTAGTTTTTTTCTTACGGCACGGGCCGTATCACAAGCGCTCATTTTCTTTTTTTGTCCACCCACATAGTAGGTATAACGTTTCATGGCGTTTTTATCGATGAGGGCCTTAACATAAGATGGCAAATTAAGTTCGATCGCCCATATTAAGGAAGTCTTCCCACTTTGGTCCTGACCATTAGGATTCGCTCCATCATTGAGAAAGATTTTCATGAAGTTTTCATATTTCTTTCTGACGGCTTCAATTAATGGAGTCGCCTCAGAAGCATCAGGCCCATTTGCGTCGGCACCATAACTTAATAGAAGTTGAGTCATAATAAGGGCCTTGTCATGGGGGTGGGAGCGCATAATAAGCACAAAGAAATTCAAATCTTTGTATTCATGAACAATATTAGGGTATTTGGTAAATAAGGTATTTAAACTTTCAACATCACCAAGAGTGACAAGATTTCTAACCACCATCTTATCTGGGAGACCAACATTGGTTTGTGTTAAGCTTCTAAGAAGATCGACTACTTTTTTTAGATCCATTTTTTCGGCAAGCTTAAGAGCAGTTTGGTTTTCATTATTTGTTATATCAATATTGGTATTTGAATTGATCAGATAGAGAGCGATTGATTCAAATTTACCTAGAATCGATAAATGAAGGGCCGTGTTTCCATTAACGTCTTTATAATCAGTTTTAGAACCAAGAGAGATCAGAAGCCTTACCAATTCTTCAAAGCCTTTCATGGCCGCCACCATGAGTGCTGTTTCTTTCTTTTTATTGGCCTTATAAACACTGGCATTATTCTCAATAAGAAGTTCTGTCATTTCAAAGCGCTGGTACTGAACCGCCGTGGTAAGAAGAGTCTCACCATCTTCCAAAATAATATTTAGATCAATAAATGTTTTGAGATCTAAGAGTCTTTTAAAAGTATCGATGTCATTGGCGATAATAGCGGCCTGAATTTCTTGATGTGTTTCTTCAATTGTACTGGTCTCAACTCCGGTGTTTGTATTCTCAATTGGGGTACTGTCCTCTTTGGCTTTTTTTCCACAAGAGACAACTGTGGTGATTAAACTTAAAAGGGATAACAAAATAATTATTTTATTTTTCATAAGGACAAGTATGGCTTGACTTGGTGCATAAGTGGTTAAAAAGGACTAATAGAGGAAAATTTTATAGGCTTTTAGAAGGAACAGAAAAAATACAAAAGGGGCCCGCAAGCCCCTAAGCTACTGATTTAAAATACTAAGTGAGGATTTTGGCGTGAAAGCTGAACGGCTTTCATAAATTGAGGGTTTCTCAATTGTTCTAGCCTTAGAAACAAAATAATACCTGCACCAAGTCCCATGTCATCTGAGGATACAGCCCCTAATAATCCAATATTTTTGTTATCGATGACAATATTCCAGCTACCACCAAACCCATTTGTATTCCAGCCAAGTGGGATAAAAAATCCAAATAGGCTTTTATGGAAATAAAAAGACAAATCGAGAAGTTCCGTATCTACTCGAAGTGAATTATTCAACGTTCCTCCTGGAACTCCTGGAATGGCACGCCCATCAGGGAGTGTATTTCCATCTCCAACACCAATGTTCAGGTCTTTTAAATCTTCAACGTCTAGGTAAAAAACCACGAGCGTTCCTCCATCCTCAACGTTGGGAGAAACCTCAAAAAAAGATTCTTTGGTCTTGGGAATAGGGACCTTGGCCCCTACATTTAAATTGGCCTTGAGCAGTTTTAAGGTGACCATCACTTTTCCATCCATAAGATTAAAAAGAGGGCCTTTGACACCTGGTATCTCTGGAAGTTTTGGAGTTTTCCCACAACCTGAAGTTAGAAGCAGAGTTAAAGTGAAGAGAATTACTTGAAGTTTCGTTATTATCATTTTCATGGCTCTCTCCATATCCTGAGTATTTGGCTTTTCACCAAACAGTTTAAATGAGTTTAGACTTTAATCAATCGGGGCAGAATTTTCTAAGACAGATGCAGCAAAATTGATGATAATTTATCCATGAAATATTCAGGATGCCTATCAAAAATGTCTTCTTCTCAAGACTTAGAAGTTAAGTATCAATTTATCCTTAATGATAAAGGTTTTGATCTAAACCCAAGCATTGGAAAAAAGATAAAGCTTGAGTTCACTGGTCGTATTCTTTGCTCTCACTGTGGCAAAGTGACTAAGAAATCCTATTCTCAAGGTCACTGTTTTCCTTGCTCTATCAAGCTCGCTGAATGTGATTTATGCATCATGAAGCCTGAAACCTGTCACTTTGATAAGGGGACTTGCCGCGAACCAGAATGGGCCGAGACCCATTGTTTTCGCCCCCATATTGTTTATCTGGCCAATTCCTCAGGACTCAAGGTTGGCATTACTCGAAAGAGCCAGATCCCCATTAGATGGATTGATCAAGGGGCGACTCAGGCCCTTGCCATATTAGAGGTCAAGAACAGAAAGACTTCTGGGCAGATCGAGGTGCTA
>CANEVK010000285.1 GCA_947442115.1 Bacteriovoracaceae bacterium
GTTAAGGTCGCTGACATGGCAGTTCCAGGTTCACGAGTTGTCATCGCCGGGGAAATTATTCATCCAGGAAATCTTTACCGCGCGACACGCTCAGAAAGTTTCCGCATCGACACAACTCTTGGTGTGAATCCAGATGCAGCAATTAATTTGGACTACGATACGAATCCTAAAATTTCAGGAATTTTTGGTGGGATCAACAAACACAGTATCGAAGTCGCACTCTCTCCAAAATACTTCGGGGTTAAAGGTGGATACATAGTATCAGTAGAAGAAGTTGGTGGAAGAAATGTTGAGATTATCACCAATTCTGTTGCCACCGGCGAACTCCAAAGAAATGCAGTGAAGAAAGTGGAGCTACAGTACAAACTCAAGAAAGAGTCGAAAGGGAAACAAACAGTCCTTCGTGTCATCGTGAAAAACGGTGAAATAGCAGTGAAGTCGATGGACCTTTCAGTCCTGCCTAAGTAATTATCTCTGTCCAAAGCCGTGGAGTTTCGACTTCACGGCTTTTTTTCATTGACAGAAATGGCCTCAATTCCTAATATAGACGCTCTTAATGGACATATGGGCGTTTAGCTCAGCTGGGAGAGCGCTACCCTTACAAGGTAGATGTCGGGGGTTCGATCCCCTCAACGCCCACCATATTTTCATCCGAACACATCCAGTAAGTGTTCTGCAACTAAAAGAAATTATTAGATTATTTTTCTTTCATAATTTGCCCAAGCGACGCGTTGTCGTTTTCAGCATGTGAGGCTCGAACACTCGAGCGATTGGTTTTCTTATCATTCACATCTTAATAAACACTCACAATCATTCTTGCGATTAGTTTTTGAATTTCTGCTTTCTTTTCCAGGAACTCTGCGTCTGGAATGTAAACGGGGATGAGCTGGATGTTGATTTCTTTTTTTCTTTTCATTTTTTACTTGTCTGTATTCAGAATTGTCCTGTGCTCGATATATTTGCATCCGGCATAGTAATTATCTTCATCAACGCAAGAGTTGTAGCATTTAGCATAGGAAATATGGCATGCGGCTAAAGGGGTAGAGCCTTTCTCAATCGTAGTTACTCCAGTTGAAGTGCATCCATATTTACACCTGTAGCTATTTTCATTTTTTGTACTCTTGGATTGAACTCGAGTATTTAAATTCACAACTTCACCACTTCTAAACCATTTATAATTTTTATAAATGCCTGTAGAGACAACCTTCATCGTTTTTAAATTAAAAGTGAGTCCTACAAAGGTTCCATCAGCTTCCTGCCATTAGATAAAAAAGGCATCGTTTGATATTTTAGCAGACTTATACAAATCTGCTTCAGACACAGGCTCTAATTAAAAAATTCAAAAAAAATGGATTTAAGTATCGTCATATAAACTCAACCACCGATTTAGAAGTGGCTTTATCTCTAGTTAGAAACGGAAGCGGCATTGGCATCTTACCATCTGAAGTTGCCCTCAGGCATCCAAAGTATAAACGAAAGAGAATTCAAGGTAGTCCTTCTGTGAGTGATAAAATTGCAGTCGTTTATCGTAGAGAAAATCGCATTGTTTCAGCAATTCAAAAAAAAGTTGATGTAATAGTTGTCGGACACCAACAAAAGTATGGAACTATGTGAAATTTATATTTACCGTTTTTTCTTCTTTTTCTTGCTCTCAATTTGTTTGGCTTTTGTTGGTGGGAGATAATTTTCGGAAGTAACAACCTTTCTTCCGGTTTTTGATTCGAGTTCTAGCCGGGCACTCTTGGCAATATTGCCGCCAATCTTTGAAGCCTTCTTGTTTTCTTCGAGGCCCGTAGCATTTTCAGATTCGGCGATTTGCCTTGTTGAAAGTTCTGCGAGAGCGGTAAAAATAAGTTCTGCTTCACTCATGTGATCGCGTAAATTTTGATTTTTTATTCCTTTAAGTTTTTTATGTTCTTGAACAGATACGTCGGCCCACTCTTGATGAATCAAGTTTGTGAGAAGGGCAAATTCTTCAGCTTCAGTGATTTCGTGGTTTTTCCATTAGTCGGTCAGTTTATTTCTGGTTTCCTGACCCGTCATCCGCTGCTGAATCCATTTATCACTGCGACCATGCTTCTTCCATAGTTCTCGTGCACGATCTAAAGAGAGTGCAGGGTCACCCATTTCTTGGACACGCTCATGACCAACTTTTGCTAACCATTGTTTAAAAGGTTCAGCTTTTGGGGAAGGGATTGATTGAATTATTCGGAAAATTCCTTGAGCTGTGGCACAGTCGGTTTCACGCATTTTTCCGTCTGGAGCCGCTAATTTCAACCCGTGACAAAATGTCACGACTTGGCTGCCTTCCTCGATCAGGCGTTGTTTTAGCTTTCTCCAGTAGGCTCCCGCATCCTTACTATCGGTAAGTGCATTTACAATATCGACAACAGAAAACCACCACTCTTCATTATGCCAAGTGTGTCTGATAAATTTATTTTCAAAGGCGAGAATTTTATTTTCACTCATATAAGGGTTTTATTTAAGCATACATGTGTCAAATTGACGATTGAAATTCATTCCAATATGAGCTTGAGTTTAAAATTGAAATAAACTTCTTTTTAAATTCTAAAAAACTAGCATGATTTTTAGGCCAAATGGCTTCAACTTTTTTGAATGCTAAGTCTATATTTCCTGAATAGCTCATATCTGCCATATACTGAATAAAATTTACATCAAACATACCATTATTATAAATAGCAGAAGCATAATCTCTAAGCGGATTTTTTTTTCATCAAACGGCTTGAGATTTTATATTCATTTTTTGTCCATTCAAAAATGACAAGTCCTGAAGCACTCGTCGGACAATGGTAGAGTTCACTTTCTTCACATCCTAAAACTGGATCTCTATATAGTATTTCAAAAAAGCCATCATGATTAATGTCCTGAATTTCATATCCGTGATGATTTGCTTCAATGGAGAAAATTCTAGTTAAGGCAGGGCCGAGTTCATAAATATTTAAAATGTAATAACATCGACTGCCGCCTGTGTAGGTCGTTGTTACTAGATCAGGTATCCCATTATTATTTAAATCTTTGATCATGTATTTTTTGTGGTCTTCTGTCGCATCCCCGAAGGAGTATTGGTCAAATGAGACTTCAGAAAAAATAATTTTTCCATTTTGCTTAATAAAGAAAGTTCTATTTTCAATATAGCCTTCTTTGTCGCGATAAGTTTTGATAAATGCCTTATAGGCTCCTGAGGTCCTTGTGCAAAGGTCTACATCACAAGAGAAAGCGGAGAAGGTGAACAAAAATAAACTTAGATAAAATAGAATTTTCATTATATTTGCATCCCCATTAGTAAAAAATACTTTTTAAGCTCTTCTTTAGCGGTATTCGCAATTTTAGATTTTCCTTTTCACCAACCCTTGTAATCCATCATCACTTCAAACCATGTCGGTTCCCTTTTTAAGACTGCTTTTGCCGTTTCTCTCTTTCTGAAAATCTGTCTTATCCCTGCACAAATGTTTTTATTTGGTCCCCAGAGCTCTTCATAACTAAGCTCTAAGAATTGATCACGATAATCTTTCTCTTTGCCATCCCTCATCCCTCGAGCTGTTGCCACTGTAATTTGTATTAACCCTCTTGCCGGGCCAATCTTGGGATTTTTGTTTTGTCCAATCGCAGTTTTTATAAACTTAGATTCTGTTGCAAGTAATGCTTTAACATGATTGGGGTGGAGTGGATTGGAAAGCATGAAAATACTATTCCAATAAGCTGTCCACCCAGAGATAAGCTCGTCATATTGATTCTGGTCTTTGATAGTGACCATTTTTATCTGAAGTGAAATATTAGAAACTTTAACTTTAGGATTTAAAAACAATTCGGATGTGGA
>CANEVK010000286.1 GCA_947442115.1 Bacteriovoracaceae bacterium
AGCTTCCTCTCGTGACCTTCGATTATGTCGTTACAGTTTGTGATCATGCTTATGAAAAATGTCCTTATTTTCCGGGTGGAAAAATCATTCATATTGGTTTTCAAGATCCACCCGCACTCACGAAAGAAATGAAAGATGAAGAAGAAATATTGGCGGTTTATAAAAGAGTGAGAGATGAAATTCATGACGTCGTAAGGAATTTAAGGGATTACTTATAAAATGAATATTCTAAGCAAGCCGACAAGATTCTTATTTTTCACAGGTAAAGGAGGAGTAGGGAAGACGTCACTTTCAACTGCCGTTGCTATTGCCCTCGCCGATTCTGGTAAAAAAGTTTTACTCGTGAGCACAGATGCAGCATCAAACTTAGATGAAATGCTTGGGATTGAACTTAAAAATATTCCAGTTTCTGTTCCCGGTGTCGAAGGCTTATCTGTTTTAAATATTGATCCTGATAATGCAGCCGAATCTTACAGAGAAAGAGTGATAGCTCAGTTAGATAGTGGTCATGATGAAGAAGTTTTGAAAGTTAAAGAAGAGCTTTCAGGCGCCTGTACAACTGAGATTGCCGCTTTTGATGAATTTGCCAGCTTGCTCTCCGATGTTAAACCTGAATATGATCATATCATTTTTGATACTGCACCTACTGGTCATACTTTAAGACTTCTAAGTTTGCCAAAAGCATGGACTGGTTTTCTTAAAGATAATGATCGGGGTGCATCTTGTTTGGGACCACATTCTGGTTTAACCATGCAACAAGAGCGATTTGAGAGAGCGCTGAAATCACTTTCAGATAAAGACCAGACCACAGTCATACTTGTTGGCAGAGCTGAGAAAGGAGCGATTAATGAAGCCGCTAGAACTTCAGTTGAATTAAAAGATCTGGGCCTCACTAATCAACGCTTTATTTTGAACGGTGTTTTTCAGGCAAAAGATCGAGAAGATTCAGTAGCCCTCTCGATAGAAGAACTTGGGAGAAAGGCGATCGAAGAAATGCCTTTAGCTTTGGCGCAATTACCGAGAGATGAAGTTCCTCTTCGAGCTTACAATACAGTGGGACTTCAAGCTTTAAGGTCTTTATTCAATAATGATTTATCATCTTCTCTGATTAAAAATCAAATCATACAAGTCACTATTGAGCATCAAGAAAGCCTGACCCTTCTCGCCGATCAGTTGGCAAAAAATGAACACGGACTGATTATGGTGATGGGAAAAGGGGGAGTGGGAAAAACGACCATTGCTGCAGCTTTAGCAGTAGGACTCGTTCAAAGAGGCAAAACGGTTCATCTGAGCACGACTGATCCAGCTGCCCATATCTTGGGTGCTTTGAACGGAGAAATGCCTGGCCTAAAAGTCAGTAAGATTGATCCTAAGGTTGAAACTCAAAATTATGTTGATAAGATTTTAAAAACGAAAGGGGCAAAGCTCAATCAGGAAGAAAAAGATCTGATGATTGAAGATCTTCGCTCACCATGTACGGAAGAAGTCGCTGTCTTTCATGCCTTCTCCAAAATTGTCAGTGAGGCGCAGAGTTCTTTTGTTGTGCTAGATACAGCACCCACGGGACACTCACTTCTTCTCATGGATGCAACAGGGGCCTACCACCGGCAAGCGATTCGTGATTTGAAGAAAGTGGGGATTACTAAGGCCATGACTCCGCTGATGCGCTTACAAGACCCAGACTATACTAAAATCATTTTAGTCACATTGCCTGAAGTGACTCCTGTCTCTCAAGCAGCCGCCCTCCAAGATGATCTGAGACGGGCCCAAGTCGAACCATTTGCTTGGGTGATGAATAAAAGCCTTCTCGCTTCAGGGACTAAAGATCCGATCCTGACAGCTCGAATGAGTAGTGAGAAAAAACAAGTGGAGCGGTTGAAATCAGGTCTGGCGAAGAAGATTTTTGTTTTACCATGGCAAGCGACTCCGCCAATCGGAATTAATGAGCTAAGAAAGCTGGTATAAAAGTAGAGAGTGCTTGTATTCGCTTCATTAATTTCTTACAAACAGCCTTTGTTGATGTATCTTAAGCTTAAGAGAAATTTTATTAGGCGAAAAAGATATGGATACAAATACAAACGTTAGCTGGGCAGAATTAGGTCTTTCAAAGGAAATGCTCGAACTGATTGAGAAAGAGGGCTACAAACACCCATCTCCCGTTCAACATTTAACGATCCCTTTAGCACTGGCCGGTAAGGATGTGCTTGTTTCTTCTCAAACGGGGAGTGGAAAAACAGCCAGTTTTGTTATTCCAAGTGTTGAGCGCTTTAAAGAAAAAAATGGCACTTATATTCTTGCTCTTTCACCAACGCGAGAAATCGCTCAGCAGACGGGTGAGGTCTTTGCCAAATTTGCTAAGCCCTTTGGGATGAAAGTGGCCGTTTGCATCGGTGGGGCCAATATGAATGAAGAAAAAGAAGCCCTGGCCGCTTCTCCCCATATCTTGGTCGCAACCCCTGGTAGACTGTGTGATCATCTTGAGCGCGGAAATGTGTGGTTGGATTTCATTCAATGTCTTATCTTTGATGAGGCCGATCGCATGCTTGAGATGGGATTTGCTAAGCAAATTGATCTTATTACAGAACAGATTCCAAAAGAACGACAGACACTTATGCTCTCAGCTACGTTTGCACCAGCAGTTGAAAAACTAGCGCGAAAGGCGATGAATCATCCTGAGCAAGTTGTGATTCAAAAAACTGCTGAGACTGCTCCAAAAATTGAGCAAGAACTTTTCTGGATACCGGAAGAGAGAAAACTTTCTCAATTGATGCGAATCCTCAGACAAGAAAAAGGAACTTGTTTTGTCTTTGTAAGTACAAAAGAGAAGACTTTTCAGATTGCTAGGTTGCTCATTAATAAAGGCATCACTGATGTCACTTACATCCATTCGGATCTACAGCAAGAGCACCGTGAGTTGGCCGTCTCAGAATTTAAGAGCGGAAAGTTTCGTATCATCATTGCGACAGACGTGATGGGACGTGGAATTGATGTTGATGATGTGGCCCATGTTATTAATTATGATGTCCCTAAAGAAGCGGCAGATTATATCCACCGGATTGGTCGAACGGGAAGAAGAGGGCAAACAGGCCATGCCTCTACATTTGCTATCCCTGGTAAAGATGATAAGTCGATTGAGGCCATTTCAAAGCTTAGGGGGGTTAAAGCTCCACCTAAGGATCGTCCTGCTCCTCCAAGAGAGGCAAGACCAAGACACCATGATCAACGGTCAGCTAGACCTCAGACTCCAAAAGTTGTTGCTCCACCAACTCAAGCTCCCAAGCAGGAAGTTATTCAAGAAACTATTAAACCTGGACTCATGGCGAAGGTGAAAGGTTTCTTTAAATCTTTAATGGGTTAAATCACTATGCATGAATCAGCTCGCCCTACGATTTGGATTGATGGTGATGCTTGCCCAAAGTTAGTTAAGGAGATTCTTTATAAAATCTCAGCGCGACTTCAAGTGCAGTTGATTCTCGTCGCTAATAAATCCATGTTCATTCCTCAAAGTCCACTGATAAAGCAAGTCACAGTTAAATTAGGGGCAGATGTGGCGGATAGTTATATCGTCGAGCATGTAAAAGAAAATGATATTGTTATCACTGCGGATCTTCCTCTAGCAGCCTTTGTGGTTGAAAAGAATGCGATCGGTTTAAATATTAGAGGTGAAATTTACACCGAAGAAAATGTACGAGAAAGGCTTTCCATGCGGGACTTTATGAAAGAGCTTCGTGATAATGGAGTTGTCACAGGTGGCCCTGAGGCCTTTGGCCCTAAAGATGCAGAACGTTTTACTAATGCTATCAATAAGATTTTAACAAAAATGAAACTAT
>CANEVK010000287.1 GCA_947442115.1 Bacteriovoracaceae bacterium
CATTATCCTATTACCATTTTTTTCAATGGGAGAGTGGTGTTATGGGCCTCGTTTTTTTGTGTTCTTAATCCCTCTACTTTGTTTACCCTTAATCTCTTTACTTGATACCTTTTTTGATCCAAATAATGTTCGATTTGAAAATAAATTGATGGGGCTGGCATTCTTTGCATTGATTTCTTATAGCACATATTTGCAATTTCAATTCAATTCAAGATCCTTCTTTTTAAAGCATGAATTACAATTGTTCTTTGCTGATTTTAAGCAAGATTCAGTGACTGACTATTTTGATAATATTCCTAGTCATATTATTGTCAGTGATTTTAATTCTTATTTATCTGGGAATAAATCTTTCTATCCTGTCTCTGTGGTATCTAAAGACAAGGTTGAGTATCAGGCGATTGTTGAGAATATGTTATCAGGGTTTTGTACCAAGAAGTGTTATTGTAATTACTATTTTAAATTTCTTTGCGCACAATAAAAAAAGCCCTCCTTGCGGAGGGCTTTTTTTTTTATTTATTTTTTTGAAGGCGACTGTGTTTTACGCCATATGTGAAGTAGATCACAAACCCTATAAAGAGCCAAATTGCTAATCGAAGCCATGTATCTTTTGGAAGTCCGTACATAACCCAAGCACAAGAAATCATTCCGGCCGGTGCTACAAACCAATAGATAGGAGTTTTAAAAGGACGAACCACATTGGGCTGAGTCTTTCTCAAGATAAACACACCTGCACAGACGAGAACAAAAGCGAGAAGTGTTCCAATTGAAACAAGCTCTCCCACTAGGCTCATTGGCATCGCCCCACCACAAAGAGCAACAAAAACTCCTGTCACGATGGTAGCGATACCTGGTGTTCCAAATTTCGGATGAAGTTTTGAAAACCACGGAAGTAAACCATCTTTACTCATGGCATAGAAAATTCTTGTTTGCGCTAGCATCATGACTAGAACCACAGACGTGAGTCCAGCGAGGGCCCCAAATTTAACTGTACCAGAAATAAGTCCACCAGCAGTTGGGCCCCAGTTTCTTTTTGAAACAATGGCATCAACACCTACGGCAACTGGATCTGCAACACCAAGTTCTTTATAAGGAACCACACCTGTCATGACAAGTGCCATTAAAATATAAATCGCTGTACAAATAAGAAGGGAAGCTAGCATTCCAATCGGTAGATCTTTCTGAGGGTTTTTCGCCTCTTGAGCTGTTGTTGAAAGCGCATCAAAGCCGATGTAAGCAAAGAACACGACACCAGCACCAGTAAGAACACCATTCCACCCGTAACTCATAATTTCAGCACCGTTACGTAGTGAAAGACCTTCTGCAGGTACGAGAGAGGCAAAACCAGAGACAGAAGAGTTCGCTATCCAGTTAGCAGAATCAATCACTCCCCAACCTAAAGCAATGAAAGCGAGAATAATAGCAACCTTCACTACCACCACAATATTGTTCACTGTTGTACTTTCTTTAATTCCCCTGAAAAGAATCATTGAAACAGCAAGGGCAATGAATGATGCTGGAAGATTCCAGATTCCTGTGACCTGAGAGCCATCAGCAAGAGTGACATACTCCCAAGGACCTTTAGTTAAAAGCATCATAGAATCAGAAAAATGAATCCCAAATGTTTTCGTGAGGAGAGAAACGAAATATCCTGACCAAGATGCTGTTACAGTAACTGCTCCGAAAGCGTACTCAAGAATTAGATCCCAGCCAATAATCCAAGCGATAAGCTCACCTAGAGTGGCATAAGAGTAGGCGTAAGCTGAGCCAGAAACTGGTACCATCGCCGCCATTTCAGCGTAGCAAAGACCAGCGAAGGCACAGAGCACTCCACCGATGAGAAAGCTGTAGATGATAGCAGGGCCTGCGTAGTTAGCGGCAGCAACACCCGTGAGAGAAAAAATCCCTGCACCAATGATAGCTCCCATTCCGAGCATAGTAATACTGAAAGCTGTTAGATGGCGCTGAAATCCACCGCCTCCGTGTTCACCTTCAATGTTTGGATCGTTGGCCTCTTTAACAAGTTGGCCGATGTCTTTTTTTACAAAGAGTTTAAGCATGATGAAGTCTCCAAAAGATTAGGAGCTTTTTATACGATTAAACTCATTAGATGAAAACAAAAAGGCCCTCTTTCGAGGGCCTAAGCGAAGATCTAACTATTTAAATGGTTTGATTTCACCAGACTTGCGCTTGGCAGCATAATCATTAAGCATCTCTTTCACTTTAGGAAGGAGCATGTAACAAGCGAGCAAGTTTGGAATAGCAAGGAGTCCGTAAACTGCATCCGAAATGTTTAAAACGATATCAAGATGAGCGACTGATCCCACAAAAATGAAGGCAATGAAAATCCATCTATAGACTGGAATGTATTTTTGACCAAAAATAAATGTGACACCTTGTTCACCATAGTATTCCCAAGAAATGATCGTTGAAAACGCAAAGAGCGTAACAGTTGCTGTTACAATCCAGCGTCCTGCAGGCCCCATGACAGTTTCAAAAGCATGGGCCGTCATTTCTGATCCTGCAGCAACACCTTGCGCACTCCAAGCACCAGTGAGTAAAAGCGCAATCGCAGTAATCGTACAAACTACAATCGTATCAATAAATGGTTCTAATAATGCGACAATTCCTTCTTGGATTGGAGTCGATTTAGCAGCTGAGTGGGCCATGGCCGCAGATCCCATTCCTGCTTCATTTGAAAAAGTTGCACGGCGAATTCCCATAATGACAACATCTTTAACCGCAGAACCAGCAAAACCACCGACAGCTGCAGTGCCTGCAAAGGCTCCTGAAAAAATTTGAATAAACATATCTGGAATAAACTCAAAGCGAGCAACAAGAATCCAAATTGCTCCGAAGAGATAAAGTCCAACCATGGCAGGAACCATTTTCTCTGTCACTTGACCAATACGTTTAATTCCACCAATGAGAATAAGGGCAGCACCTATACAAAAAACAATTCCAGATACCCATTCAGGTATACCAGCAGATGTTTTGATGACGGCTGCCATTTGATTGGATTGGAACATATTCCCGGCACCGAATGAAGAAAGCATAACAAAAAGAGCGTAGATCCAAGCAATGGGAAAGAATGATTTTGGAAGAGCATTCTTAATGACAAACATCGGACCGCCATGAACAGATCCGCTTTCGCTGACATCACGATATTTAAGGGCAAGGCAAACTTCAGTGAATTTAGTGCACATTCCAATAAAACCAGCAACCCAAAGCCAAAATACGGCGCCTGGTCCACCGAGTGAAACAGCAACTGCAACACCTGCGATATTTCCTAGGCCAACTGTTGCTGATAAGGCTGCACAAAGCGCCTGGAAATGTGAAATTTCACCTTTATCTTTGGGGTTATCATATTTCCCCATGATGATCTCAATAGCATGCTTAAAATATCTTAATTGAGGAAAACCAAAATATAATGTGAAGAGAACACCAGATCCAACAAGAAGAAGAACGAGTGGGACGCCCCAAACAAGTCCGGCAAAATCACCAGTAACTTGTTTTAATGTTTCAAGCATGCATGCTCCTTTTTAGTAAACGTACTAAGAAGGATATTTATTAAACACTGAATTGTAATCAGTAAAATAAATATATTTTCATTATTTATAATTCAACAACCGACCCAATTTCAACGACACGTTTTTTAGGGAGGTGAAAAAATGCCATGGCCGTTTGGGCATTTCGAGACATGAAGGCAAAAAGTTTTTCTCGCCAAATGGCCATACCTTGGTTTTCCTTAGTTGGAATGAGATGTTCTCTGCCTAAAAAGAAGGTTGCACTGTTAGGTTCAAAGGTTGCACCTTTATCTAATAA
>CANEVK010000288.1 GCA_947442115.1 Bacteriovoracaceae bacterium
GGGATTGTGACTGGGGCCTTAGGAGTTTTCTATGACGTGACAGAATTTAAGCGCACTGAACAGATGAGAGTTGATTTTGTTGCCAATATATCTCATGAAATTCGTACTCCTCTCACATCCATTAAAGGATATGCCCAACTGCTCTCCTCTCAAAAAACCAAGATTGATCCTTCTCTCCATTCTTTTATGGAAAAAATTAATTCCAATACTGAAAGAATGATTGCTTTATTTACTGATCTCCTCAATCTGTCCGTCATTGAATCTCAGAAGAATATTTCATTTGAAGATATCGATTTGAATGAGGTTTTTACCAATGTTGGCCAAAGCATCATGACTAATTATCCGCAAAAAAGTGTTCAACTCTCCTCAGATCTTCAACTTGAAACAATTAATGGTGTCCCACGACTGATGGAACAGGTTCTGGCCAACCTTATTGATAACTCTTGTAAATATTCAGGAGACTCAATCTCTATCAAAGTCTCGAGCTTCAAAAAGGAAGAAAAAGCCTTCATTATCGTGTCTGATAATGGGCCAGGTATGGCGAAGGAACACCTCCAGCGGATTTTTGAGCGCTTCTATCGAGTAGATTCTTCTCGCGAATCTTCTCGAGGCACTGGGCTTGGTCTTTCGATTGTAAAGCATATCGTCGCTAAACACGGTGGAAGGATCTGGGCAGAAAGTGAAGAAAATAAAGGCACAGATTTTATTATTGAATTACCACTTGCTTAGAAAAGATACTCAAGCTCAAAACTATACGTGTATTTTTGGAAAGCATAATTCTCAGTATCTTTTGAGCTATAGTCTTGATAATCGGCCTTTAAATTTCCTCTCCAGCTTTTTCCAAAGGTTTTTGAGAGGCGAATATTAGGATTTAAAAGATATTCAAAACCACGATCAGCGTTGTTGTAGGGATTAATCATGGTTAATCCAAAACCAATACTCGGCGTGAAATAATCCTGAAAACGAGAAAAAATTAAATCGGCCCTAAGAGTTTGGGAGTTTGTATCATAGTAATCATCCCGCACTCTTAGCATATCAAAACTGGCATAAAGGAGAAGTGTATTGAGTGAAAAGTTCTTAATCTGCTCAAAGACTAAACTTGTTGTGACTGAATCACCGGTATCCTCGTAACTATCAAATTGACGCCTTCTGAATCTTAGAATGCTTTCTCCCCATGAGAAATAATTAAATCTCTCACCAATCATAAAGGTATGAGACCTGGAGGCAAAAACTAACTTTTTCTCTGCATCAACATCCCTCTGAACCTGATTAAAATCATAATCAATAAGAGTGGAAGCTGGTTTTTTCCATAACTCATGCTCATAAGAAGTTCTAATCGCAGGGGCCAAGAGATAGTTATCATTTCGATAAATCTCAGATTCTTGGCTTACATATTTGGTATAATTAAATCTCACTTCAGGGGAAATACTTAAGTAATCCCCTTGATAGAAGGTATAGCGCCCCATCGCATCTGTTTTTAAAAATGGAGAGGATTTTTTTGAAGCTGAAACTTCCTGCTCTTTTGGAGAAAACGTTACGTTAGAATCGACTCCCCCATCAACGGCCAATCGCATGAAATAGGGAGGCTGAAGAGTTGGACGCCCATTTCGTAGCTTTAAAAGAATGAGATCATACTTGAGTTGAAGCTCATTAATTTTTCTCTCAATCTGTTGGGCAAGAATGGAGTTCGGATCCACCTCAAGAGCTTCCCGGTATTGGGGAATAATCGTCGATTCAACAGCACGGAAGGCATCTGGATGTTTTTCAACTTGCTCAAGATAAATATCTGCAATTTGCATTTCCGCAGCCTGCTTAATCTCTTTGGCTTCAGCATCATCAAGTTTATCGACGGCCTTATAAAAGGAGATTGCTTTTTTTTTCTCTCCTAATTCATTTGAGAGAAAAGCAATATAGTAAAGCGAAACGGCCCTTTTAAATTTCTTTCTGAGGGATTCCCTGAACTGTAAGCGGGCATCGGCGAGTTTTTCTGAGGCATAAAGGGCCTGGCCATACTCGTAATTAATATCGATTGTTGAATACTCAAGTCCCAAGGCTTTACCGAATTCAATAGTCGCGTTTTCAAAATCTTTGATCCGGTTGAAACAAAGACCTTTCCAATAGGACATGAAACCTTGCTGAGCTTTCGTGAGATTCAGGCCTTGAAGATTTTCAATTTGCTTGAGTTCATCAACTGTTGTTTGATATTTACCTTGCTGATAATAATCAAAAGCCGTTTTAAAAATTTTATTTTGCTCAGCTTGATTCAAACTCAAAGAAGTATCCTGCGCCATAATACTGGTGCAAAAAAGCATCAAAAGCATCCATGCAAAAATCTTCATCCAACGTCCTGCAAACTAATTGCCTATAATGATCACTTTTGATTTTGAATTAATATAATTTTCTAAGTGACTTGAAGTTCCTGAGTTATTTCTTTGCAAGTTATTCACATCGTTTAGACCATTAGGTAAAAAACGACGGTTAATAATATCGTTGTTTAAGGGAAGACCCGGCTGAACGATTTGAGGATTTGCCGTTAAGACCGTTCCAATTTGCGCCAAATTCACTGGCGGCTGCTGCACAATCGTAGGTGCTGGCTTTTGTATTTCTTGCACTTTAAGCACACCAGCTTCATCTTTAAAGGCAACCATGAGTTTACCATCCGATGTGATTTCAACATTACGAGGTGGAACATACTCTCCCACACTATTAACTTCTCCTTGTCCTGGGCCAGGAATGTAGGAGTTAGTGTTTGCATCAAGGACACTTCCCTGGCCGGGTGGAATAATGGTCCCAGAATCAAGGTGGACGAATGAACCATTGGCCGGTTTGAGTTTATCACCCTCTACAAAACCTTTCGGATCTTGAATCGCAACTTGATTCTTATCCTCTGGAGTGCTGGCACTTGGTGCTGGACTAGCCGTTTGAACTTCATTCTTAACAACCTCAGAGTTGTTACTAACGGCCGCTCCTTCTAAACCCTCTGGCACAACTGATTTTTGGGGAGCTTTGGTCTCAGACGTATTATCCGGAGCTCTTTCAGTATCAAAATTTCCGCTTTTTTCTAACACTTCTCGCTGCTCAATATTCAGAACCGCGGGCTCAGTTGGACGAGCACGATTTTGCTCTACCACAGAGAACTCACCAGGATGAATTCTCACTCCTTGATTCACAAGTTCTTCAAGTCTTTCAGTAGATCTTTCTCGAAAGTTTTCATTCTTTGCGAAAACGACACTTCCTTCAAATAAAATCGCCGATGTGGTTTTTTGATTCGTTGAAATCATGAAATCCGTTCCACGAATACCCATGACAGCATGAGGAGTTTTAATAAAGACTTTACTTTTACCCTGCTCTTTCATCTGCAAGTAATCTTTTGTCACTTGCGAGCGAATCTTCCCTTTCACAAGATCAATGATCCCCGTATCGTTACCAGTAAATTTGGTGATTTTCATCTGGGAATTTGGGCCGATATTCATTTGAGATTTATCTATAAAGACAAGTTTCGCAAAACTTTTCTCAGCAGTTTTAACCACTGACCCTTCTCTTACCCAATCATCTTTTTTAAGCTTAAGAGTTTTACCCAAAGTCATCACTTCGACTTCACCTCTAAGCATTGAGACGACGGCAACTTTTGCGGCTTCCCCTTGCCCATCTTGAGCAAAGAGAGTGCTTAATATAATGAGCGACAAAAATAAACTTAGAATGACCTTCATGGAAGACACCTCAGGTCCTTATTATAACCTTAAGTACGGGCCAAACAATTTAAGCTCCTAAGGTGCAGAAATTACCGACCCTCATCCTCATTTTTCCAACTAA
>CANEVK010000289.1 GCA_947442115.1 Bacteriovoracaceae bacterium
CATAAAGTCGTTCATGAGTAAGACTCGAACTAAAATTAGTGGTCGCATCTACCAGAATCTCGACGAGCCCATCAGTATTTTGTTGTGTTTCGTTAAGTCCGGCCGTCTCAAGACCTAGTCTGCGAGCGACAGAAGATCTTATGCTTTCCCGGTCTAGTTTTTCACCCTCTATTGCAGAAGTCGTCAAAGCTTCCTCTGTAAATATCTTGGCCTCTTCATTAAGATTGAAAAAATGAGCATGCCCCAAAATGAAGGCTTGAGCTTTAATAGCGTTGCTGAGAGCTTTAGAGACTTTTTTTTCATCCCAGTGGAATGTAGGCCAAGATTGATTTTGCCAGATATACTTCTTCACAGGATCTCCCTAGAAGCCTAAAAATGACCTGATTAGGGGGAATAATCAGGTCAGTTAATGACCCGATTATAGCACTTATTCGGGTCAACTTCCAAGCTTAATTAATTTTGTTGATATATCAAATCCGTAACTTTATTTGTCTAACAGAGAAGTGATCATGAATAAGATTCAATTCATTATTTTAATGAGAATGTTAAGGTTTTGAAAAAAAGTTCTTATAGAAACGGTTTATCAACGACTGATTTTAAAATTATGAATCGGCCAGGAATGCCAAAAGGTATATTTACTCGCTTCCCCAATTAATTGAGCCCTGGAATCGAAAATTTACAATGTTGGATTAAAAATTTGTTAAAGTCCTCGTCTTTATCAAAGATGAAAGTCGTATTTTCATCTGACTTATTAACAACGTTATAAAGAGATGAAGCGGGAAGCCTGCAGGGAGCTGGGTGATCTGGGTGATAAATTTCGACATCGCCTGATGGAGGACCATAAGATCCCGTATAAGCTCTTCTTTTTATGACAACACCTTTACCGGTGTATTTAACCTCAGGGTAGGTGCCTGTGGTTTTAGATTCAATCGAAAGTATAGGAGAGCTTTTTAGGTTAAAGTCCTGATCAAACTCAACTTCCTCTCCTGTAGGAAGACGAACTTTGGTGTTATCGCCTTTTTTCTCGGTGGTAAAAAGTTCGTTACGAGGAAAAAACTGCAAGGAAGTCGTAGGCTTTTTTGATATAGTTTCTGCATTGACGATATGCATACTTAGCCCGCTTGAGGCATGTCCCCTTTGAGAGAGAATGACTTCTCTTCTAAGTTTACCTTCATAAGGCTTGGCGAAAACATATCTTTCAATTCTTCCTGTATCTTTATAGACGTAGAATGCATTATGTCCTTTATATTCTTCTATTTCTGGTCTGCCTTGAAAATCCTTCAAGTTTGGTTCGTAACCAATTGCAGGGCGGGAAGCTACCACCTCAATTTCTTGCGAGGCAACTTCATTATCTTTTAGATAAGCATTAACCTTAATTTTGCCCAATTTCCTTCCGGCATTCACAAATCCTTTGAATGGATGGGGATTATTCATGACATTAACCCCATGGACAATAGTTCCGTCTCCCTTGGTAATTTTTGTATTTACCACGCGGTAGTCAGCTGTTTTGACAGGGGTTCCTTTGCGATCTTTAAAAATAATTTCATAATAACTTCGGTCGAATCCATCATTGATGATAGTGGCCCTATCAAACTTAAACTCTATCTGATCAAGATCAATCTCTGGGTTGTAATATTTATCTAAATTTGCCTTAACTTTTTTATCAGAAATCTTCTCAATATATATATTGATTTCGTGATCTGTAGGGGCATCAAGAGTTGAGTATTTAAAAGTCATGTTATCTTGATCAAATTGAAAATCTGTTTTTGCCTCAGGATTTTTCCCATATTCAAAAAGCTCAACTTTCAGATCATTTTTATCTACAAGATTGAGATCATTGACACATTCACCATTGTTATCAAATAAGAAAATTTTTCCGCTCGTAATTCCATCAAGAGTTTTTTGAAAATCTACATAGGTTTTATCTAAATCAATAATCGCCTTAAATTTTATATCAATCTCTTTTGTCTTTTTCCCATTGATGAGAGCGTAGACTTTTGCCATGCTTGGTTTTACAGGGGCCATGAGCTTTTGTTTATATGTGCCATCAAGACTATCATTCACCCTACTTAAAAGTGTTCCCCCGGTTGTGATAAACTGAACATCTAAATTTCGGGCCTCTTTTAGGATTTCGCCTTTATGCATGATTTGAAGACTTAGACTTATTTCACTTTTGCCATCGGCATACAACTCAAGTGGATGAGCATTGAAGCCTGCTTCCTCAAGAGAAAATTCACCTTCAAACTTTTTAGGGGCAACGATTGTATGAGATGATGATTTGATCCCATTAAGCTTATGCAAGACTACATTATCCAGTTTAAATTCCAGTGAAAAACTTAATTCTTTTTTAAAATCTCGAGGATGTGGTCCTTGAAATTTTAAACTGATCTCCCCTTTGTCATCTGTGATAAGGCTTTCAAATTTTGGAAAAAATTCAACGCCCTGAAAATCACCTTTTTTGATTATAAAAACTTGCTCCTGACTCTTCGGTCGTCCAAGCAAATCTGTTAATTTTACCACAATAGACTGACTCATAATTCCCGTTTCAGTTTCGGGGGCATTATTAATAATTTCCAACCCTGCATGGGCGATTTGATTGAGAAAAAGAAATAATAGGAGTAGATATTTATTCACTAAATACTTATCGAGCAGTTTTGAGAAAAAGTTGAATTTAAAGCAAGAAAGACAATTAATTTCAAGGATATAAGGCATCTAGAAAAAAATCCCTCTTGAATAAAAAAAATCAATGACCAGTTAGATTTTATCTGCCGGCTTATTTGCTTCTAGTCTTTAATTTTACCCCTGTGGTCTTTAAGGCCTCCATAACGATTGAATTTAAGGTAAATTTTCAGCCACAGATCTCTGTCAATTTTACACACTTTCTTAAGTCTTAAATTGACTGACTCCAATGGGACTAATAAAACTACTTGCAAAAAAATAATTGGATCTATGAACCTTAATAATGAGATTACTGAACGGAGAATTTTATGAAAAATGTATTGATGTGTTTGGTTGTTATAAGTTCATTCTCTGCTTTGGGATCATCAAAAGATGATTGTCGAAAAACCGCTCTTAAATTAGCTGCAGCTGTTGATAAGGTCTATGTTCCGAAACTATCAAAAGGAACAAAAGTTTTTGCAAATGTTGTTTCGACGACAACTGATAAAGTCATTTGGTCTGTAACTTATCTAGCTCCGAATGCTGGTGGTCAGACTGCATATGAAATTGAATTGAATACAGAGTCGTGTGATCTCATCAAGCTGAGTTCATTTTCAGAATAATGATAGAAGGCCTACAACAAACATCGATTCTTTTAAATCACTTTTTAATGCCAACCGGGCACATTAAACTGCCCAGTCGAACTATTTCCCCAGCACTTGACCCCTTCTTCTTCTATAACACAAGTGCCGCCTTCACCTACAGAAATCTGTCTTACATTTTTAAGATCTCGAGGCACATTAAGCTGGCCGGCCCTACTATCTCCCCAGCATTTCACTCCCTTTTCATCTAGGGCGCAAGCATGTGTGCCCCCTGTAGAGACTTGGCGCACATTTTTAAGATCATGAGGCACATAAAGCTGACCAAAGGAATTATTTCCCCAGCACTTCACTCCTTCTTCATCCAGAGCGCAATTATGATTTTCTCCTACAGATATCTGCCGAACATTTTTGAGATCGCGAGGGACATTAAGCTGACCATCAAAATTATCTCCCCAGCATTTCACGCCTTCTTCATCTAAGGCGCATGTATGTGAGTCCCCGGCAGAGATCTGTCGCACGTTTTTTATATTTTGTGGGACTTTA
>CANEVK010000290.1 GCA_947442115.1 Bacteriovoracaceae bacterium
AAAAATGCATAAAACGGGGTTGCTTGCAAGTGTATGTGTATGATTTTACGATGTTTATGAATGGTGCGCCCGACAAGATTCGAACTTGTGACCCCTACCATGTCAAGGTAATACTCTAACCAACTGAGCTACGGGCGCGCTGAGGATCCATACTAAAGTTAAATTTAGCTTTTGTCATCAATCTTTATCCCTTTGATCCATGACTTTAAGCAGAAAATGAACTAAGTTTTGCCTCTATGACCCTTAGATTGTCGCGAAAATTTGGTCCCTGGATTCTACACCATGCGTTTGAGTTTAAATGGCTCTACTTAGGTGCATTTCTTTGTCTCTATATCCTACAAAAACTTCAAGTTGAGTTACCAGAAAGGATACGACTTCTGACGGAAATGATTTCTAAGAGAGAAGCTGTTGGAAATTTTATTTGGATTTTCCTTGGTCTTGCATTGGGGATTTTTATTTTTAGAACCCTCTCTAGACTACTGTTCTTTTATCCTGCCAGAGTTCAGCAAAAATTACTGAGGATGGAGCTCCTGGGTCTTTTGGAGTCAACCCCTCCAGCGAGATACTCCCAGGTCTCTCAAGGACAAATTTTTCAAATTTTATTTGATGACATTAATAATTTGAGGGCGTTCGTGGGATTTGGTCTTTTGCAGATTGGAAACCTCATCATCACCGCTTGGGTGTTGATTCCCAAATTTAATCAATCTGATGCCCATCTCTGGCCAGCCTTCATTCCTCTATTCATCAGCGTGATCTTCTTTTCAATCATGACGATGATTAATCAGAAATTCTACAAAAGAATGATGGATAAAAAGGGTGAGGTTCAGCAGTACATTATTGAATCTTATGAGGCGAAACAGACGATAAAAAACTTTCATCGTGAGAATAGTTTTATATCAAGATTCAAACATCTCTCAGGTGAGGAACTCAAACTTTTTTTTAAAACATCGATCGGTTATGCCTTTACAGGGCCCTATGTAAAACTTGGTCTTGGTCTTTCACTCATATGGGGAGGACTTTTGATCAAGCAGAAAGGTGGTTCGGCCTCAGATTTAGTTTACTTCTCCGGTTTCTTATATTTATTTCTTGAGCCAGTGATGTTTCTCTCCTGGGTGGCGGTCGTTGTTTCACAGGGACTCGCTGCATGGAAGAGAGTGAGTGAGCTTTTTTTAAATCTGAATCAGAAATCGGAAAATGAGACAAAATTTGAAGAGCACAAGTTTTATTGTGATGAAAAAATGATCACGTTTGAGCAGCCTTTCTGGGGACAAACAATTAATTTAACGTTTGTTCGCGAGAAATGGAGTGTTCTTTGCGGAGAAACAGGTTGTGGGAAAAGCTACTTACTAGAAAGAATGGCGACCATTTTAAAAGCAAGAGATTTTAGAGTCTCACTTGTGACGCAAGAACCCTATCTCTTTAATGGAACTATTTACGAAAATATTTTTCTCGGTAGAGAGGCCAATGATGTCGACATGGCACAAGCTAAATTATTGTTAGGCATATTTCAAATGGAAGGATTGGCTTCCACACTGGATGATGTTCTTGCTCTTGAAGTGGGAGAAAATGGGAAGCGACTTTCTGGTGGTCAGTCCAAGCGTCTTGCTCTCATTAGGTCACTCATGTCGGGGGCTGACTTTTTTATCTGGGATGACCCTTTTTCATCAGTTGACATCATTTTAGAGAAAAAGATCCTCAATCTTTTGAGAGACAATTCTCTTTGGCAGAAGAGAACATTTATTATTTCCGCCCATCGTTTAACGACAGTTCGCCTGGTCGATGAATTAATTCTTTTGGGCAAAGATCATGGAATAAGAGGCCAGTTTAGCTTTGAAAATGGTTTAAAGGATCCTAATGTCGTGGCATTTTTTAGAGAGCAGCTCGTGGAAGTTTCTCTGGCTTAAGTCAGAAAAACTTCTCATCTTATTTATTTTACTAAATCTCATCCTTTCTGGAATCGCTGGATTCTATACTCCACTATTAATCCAGGAATTCTATCAGTCAATTCAAAGTGATGAAACTTTCAGGGCAGCAACTTTCAAATTGCTTCTTTTACTCTGCGCCGAATATACAAATCGTTTTTTCTTTCAACTGTCAACTCATCGATATATTCAGCTCCTCCTTTGTGAGATCCGACTGCAAAGTTTTAGTCTTTGGTTGCAGGCACCATTTAAAAAGAATTTAAAAAAGAAAAAAGAATTTCCAATGGGGGAGGTTCTAGCGCGCCTGATGAATGATACCGATGCTGTTCGAGATGTTGTCGGCTCAGGAAGTTTTGCTATCTTTATCGATATTATTTTTATTTCATCCTGTCTTATTAGTTTTCTCCAGATGAACTCATCCACTGGGTTGACACTTTTCATCGCTGAGGCTTTTGCCTGTATACTGCTGGTTAAGGGCAGTAAAATCATGGCAAAAGTTTTTATGGATGTCAGACGGCTCACTGGCCAAATGGCAAGAGTCGTTACCGATTTGACCTCTGGATTAAAAGATCTCTATTTTTCACCAAATGCTTCTTATGCTTCAAAGCGTGGTGAAAAAATTTTTGAGGAGTTCTTAGATAAACAACTCCATGCGAATATTTGGGATGCTGGTTATTACTCCGCAGCGGAATCTCTCTATCCGATACTCATTGCACTTCTGATGCTTATGGTGCCTTATTCAAATATAGTTGAAGTTGCTATTTTGGCAGCTTTGATTGATCTTGTTCAAAAATCTATTGGTCCCATCAAAGATATAGCCTCCAAGATATCTGTTTTACAGAGAGCAGGAACTGGTCTTGAGCGTATCAGTGAATTTAATCTAAGTTTTGAAAATGAGATTTTTCGTCCATCTGATTTTAGTCAGCTTGATGGTCAGCATCTTGAATTTAATCTTTCGCTCTTCAAATACGATGAAGGTTTTGAATTGGCCAATGTCATTTTTGATTTGAAAAAAGGTGAAGTCTTAGGTGTTTTAGGAGAGTCTGGTTGTGGTAAATCTACCTTATTGAAACTACTTTCTGGGCAATATGATACTTTCAGTGGTTCCCTCAACCTAGATCAAAAAAGATTTGATCCGATGAATGCTCAGGACCTCAGACTTTTTTCTTCCTATGTAAGTTTGATTTCTCAAGATTCACATGTTTTTACGGAGTCATTAAGATTCAATATTTGTTTATCCTCGGAGGACAAAATTGATGAGTTTTGGTTGTTGGCGGAAAAATACATTCCTTACCTCAAAAGTTGGGGCGTAAATCCCGGTACTATCCTCAATCCCAAATTACTTTCAATGGGTCAGAAGCAACTTATTTCTGGGCTCAGGGCCCTTTATTTAAAAAAACCTATAATACTTATGGATGAAATCTCAAGTGGACTTGATTCAGAGCTTGAAATTGCTCTTAGAGATTTAATTAAATTTTTTAGCTCTAGGACAATGACTATCATTGTCACTCATAGACTTGAAACAATTTTGAATGCTGACAAATTAGTTTTATTTGATAAGGGTAAAGTCATTGCAAGTGGTCAATCTTCAGAAGTTAAATCCAATCAGAAATTTCAAGACTTCATGTCACTACTTTAGTTGAGTGATTTACGTTGTTTTTATTCTCCAATTATTAAGTTAGACTAACTTCAATTTTTTTACAGTGAGGTATTGATAATGAAAGCTTTTTCAGGCCTGATCTTCGTTTTAACCTTAGTTCTATCTGTCTCTTGTTCTGATAGCACTAGCAAACCAAGCTACCTATTTAAACCTGCAGTGAAAGAAGGTATTGCTGCTAAAGCAGGTGATATTGAAATCACAAATGCTGAGTTAAT
>CANEVK010000291.1 GCA_947442115.1 Bacteriovoracaceae bacterium
TAACATTGAATGCTACAACTTCAGGTGCCGGATTTCGATGTGTTTATAGATTTTAATATTTAGTTAACAAGAAAGGAGAGGGAATGAAGAAGGGGGTGAGTTTTTTATCTTCTGTTTAGTGAGCTACTGATTGAGTTTGGTCATATTTGCCATAGCACAGTTTGAATGGCAATTGCTTATCTTGTTCCTTAATTAATTTCTTTGTATCTAGGTAATCTTAACTATGATGGTTACTTCACAATTGAGTGATTTGCTGAAATTTATAGAAGAAATAAGAAAACTTCAGATAAAGAATTTAGATAAAATAATAATGTTTTTTGAATTTTGTCTCCTCACTCAGGGTGGGAGACAAATAACAAATGAGTAATTAAGCTGCTTTAACTTCTTTAGGTTTTTCACTTAAGAAGAGCTGGTTATCTTCCATCACTTCAAGACCAAGGCGTTTGGCTTCTTTGTGAATAAGGCAGCGGTCATCATCATAGTCTCTGTTACTTTTCACTAAGAGTTGCAGGAATTCGTTAATTCGATCAGGAAATTTTTCTAGAACTTCAAAGTAAACTTTGTAGCGGGTATTATTGTTGTTGATCGCACTTAACTGATTGAGCGCCACAATTCTTTGCTCTGGAACATTGAGGATGAGATCCGCACACAAATAAGTTGCTTCATCATAGCCAAGTTTAAGGAGTGCCATCAGGAGTGTTGAGTTATGATGACTCTGAGTTTTACTATTTTCAAGCACAAACCCCATCATCCCTTTCAAATGTAATTCACCAGCGAGGAAAGCGACAGCACTTCGGTCATATTCATCATTTGAGGCAAGGAAAGTTCCAAAGATACTGCTGGCCTTGGCATGATATCTTTTGTGGTGAAAAAGAAACATCAAGGCATTGGCACGAACCCTACGGGTATATTGAGGCCCAAGATACTCTGAAATCTTATCAAGAAGGGCAATATCATTTTGTTTGACAGCAATTTCACCCATAACGATCAGCACGTTGGCAATAATCCGTTGATCTTCTGGATTATTCTTAAGAATGCCTAGAAGAGTTGGGATGGCAACATCACTGAGTCTTGAAGTAATCGCCGTAAAAATAGAGCGTCTTATTTCTCCAAGAGATGTTTGCTCTTCAATCACTTTTTGTAGGCTCTTCAGAAGAAAATAATCAATCTCATGAGATTTAAATTTTAAAAGCGATTCAATCGCTGCCAGTTGAACGTCTTCTCGAGTATTGGTTTGATAAATTTGCATGAGAGGAATGATTGCCTCTTCAGAGTGCATGTTTCCAAGTGATTTGATAATGGCCTTCAGAAGCATAGGCTTAGGTTTTTGGTTCATGAGAGAAATCATGGCCATGGCATGATTAGAAGCTTCTGGATTGGCCAGGGAGTAACAAGAGTTCACTGCTTCGTAGACATCAGTTCTTACCATGTTACCAACTTGATAATCAGTAAGAGTGCTGAAAAGTCGTTTTCTCATGACAAGACCGAGAATACCTAATGATGCCGTAATGATCCAAGCTGTCCACATGGGAGTAATTTTATTAATACACAGATAACTTATTCCGGACAGTAGAGAGTAGGCCACAAGATTTCCATAGCGCTCCATGAGGGAGCGCACTTTAATTCTTATTTCGGTTGGTAGAGAAGAATTAAGAATATTCATGGATTCTTCAAGGAAAGTATGTTGCCAGATTTTTCTCATGGCACCAGTTCCAAGATAAAGAAACGGATTAGGAATTGCCATCAGCGCTGTCATCGAAACAGTTTGTATAGCAAAGAAACTATTAATCCCCTTACTCCAGGTCGGAAGTCTTGACTTACGCCACATTGAAGTCAATAGAACGACAAAAATGAGTGAGGTCTGTATCATAGAAAATTGTGAGAAGATTTTTGTTAGCCCATCACCACCCTGGCCTTTGAGTTCATTAAGACCCACCATCACGGTAAAACCTTGGAGGTGCTTAAGACAAAGGAGAGTCGTAAAAAGACCAATAACCATCATGCTAAACGGATAAAGTTTGAGAGAAACTTCATCTGTTGACCGAGATTTTTGTGAACCTTCCGCTTTAGTTGATTCTTTTTTCTTGAGAGAAATAATAAGGAGAGAGCTTAGAACGAAAGGAATAAGGCTGATGATGAGGTTACTTTTTGAGTGAGCAAGACTACCTCCAAAGAAAGTCAGCGATGCTCCAACTAAAGCGCCTGTTTCTTCGAAAAGAGCGAGACTTGTGGCAATTCGTGGGTTCTTTAAAAGACTTATTTGAGAAAAAATAATGTCATTCAAATTCACTTCTAAAAGTGAAAGTAAAATCGAGCTTGCAAGGAAAAGCCCAATTGAAAAAAATTGCGGATAAATGGATGGTTGGATTTCAGGAATGTTTCCAAGCCCCACAATGACAAGTCCTGCCACAAATATCATGCTACAGAATTCAAAGTGATTACGAGATGAAAATTTTTCTGAATATTTAATAGCACCATAAATACTGAAGCCTTGAATCAGCATCAGCCACGGATAAAACTGCATGCCTAGATCATCTAAGACTTTCACCACTGAGGCGAGTTTTAGAATATAGATACAAAAGCCACCGAGGAAGCTCAGTGAGAAGTAGGGAATGTCGGTTTGATTCAGGGCTCGTTGTATGGTCCATCTATTCATACTTGGCTTATCGACTGCTAGAAAAAAAAATGAAGGAGGATTAAATTGATAAAAACGAATTTAAACTGGACTCTTTTTGTCGGAGTTAAAACTGAAGGTTTACGTTGATGGCGAAGCTGTTAATGACGTTATCAGGACGAGGAGTACCCCCTCGGAAGGCAAGAATGTCGTAGGTGTATCTATTTTCAAAGGTAAAGTCGATTTTTTCAGTCAGATTTTTTGCCACTTTAAAAGTTGATTCCAACTTCACGTCTTGCATATCGATGGTGTTGTATTCGCGATAATAATTTGGACGGTAAAAAAGCACATAGCTGGCGGTCCAGCCATCATATTCAGCAACGATTCGAAACCGAAAGCTATGTCTGATAGTTGTTTGGCTTTTTGTTTCTTCACTACTAAAAGCATTTTTAAACGGTTGTTCACTGGAGAATGTTTCAAAGAGCGGGATGTAACTCAAATCCAGTTTCTTAATGTAGGTTCCATCTTTAATGAATTTATACTCAAGACCTAAAATTCCCAGACCAACCTGATCTTTAACGGTATAGATATCACCAGTTTTTTGGCGGTTATAGCTGGCCATCGCAAAGTAGCTCCACATCCCATAAAAATAGGCGTAGTCGTAAACGAGGTTTCCTGTGAAGGCAAGGTTAGATGTTTCCTCTTTCGTGGATTCATTTTTACTCGCCTCACCTCGGACAGCGAAGTCATGGGAGAGTTTATGTTTAGTGGAGCCCATGGTACTGAGACGGTAACCAGCATTAATTGATCTTGTTCTGTTTAAGAGTTGAAAATCAATCGGCGAAGCAAAAAGAGATACACCTAAGAATGGCTCCTGTGGCGTGCTATCAACTTCCAGTGCCTTCACAAGTTGCTTAATGGTATAGGGCCAGGCATCCACGGCTTCTTTATTTTTGACTCTTATTTTGATGGTCTTCCAGTAGATATGATCTTCTTTTTCTTCCTGGCGTTTGGCGAGGATAGTGAAGTCTTGTCCTTTGATTGTGATGTATTCTTTATTTTCCAGCTTCGCTGACTTAGGGATGCGGTAATAAAGTTTTGGAATAAGCGATGGTGATGGTACAGAAACAGCGAGTGCTGAAAAGCTGTAAAAGCAAAATAATAAAATGAGTAA
>CANEVK010000292.1 GCA_947442115.1 Bacteriovoracaceae bacterium
ATAATTTAAAAAGTTCTATGGTTGAATGGGCCAAATGCCATGAAAGCAAACTTTCAACATTTGAACTTTATGCCACTGGAACCACTGGTGAAAAAATTCAAGATTCAACTCAATTACAACTCACTCGTTTTAAAAGTGGTCCACTAGGTGGAGACCAGCAGATCGGAGCTGCCATTGCCGAGGGTCGCATGGACGCAGTTATTTTCTTCTGGGATCCCATGGCACCACACCCTCATGATGTCGATGTGAAGGCCCTTCTCCGAATTGCAGTGGTTTACAACATACCTCTGGCCTGTAATAAGGCGACTGCTGACCTACTTATTCTTAGCTTATAAAACCCTTTTGCCAGATATTGATGGCAAAATCAGCTATTTCCAACAGATTTCATTTGTTTGGTCCCATTCTAAAGGCTTGAAATTTCATTGCATTTGAGATTAGAAAGTTTTGGACCTAATATCTGTCCATGGGAATTTGATCCGCCTTCAGAAAGAAGATTAAGAGTATTCCCTTCTTGAAATTTTTTGGTGTTACGGTTTTTTGATAAGGAGGTACGTGAGATGAAATCAAAAACTGAGTTTTTAGTGATATGCCGAATGATTATGGTTGAGCTTCAGGACTTCAGTCCAGGTTAAAAGGTAGTCTTCGTTTTTTAATCTAAATTCATTGTTTTGTTACTAATCAATTTAATTTATTTAAATTTATACGAGGCCACCCCTGAGTGGCCTTTTTTTTTACATCCCAAGCGAAACAGTCTCCTTTAATTTTTTTCACCCACTACAAAACTCAAGGTTTACTCAGACTTTACCGATTAGCCTTAAGCTAAAATTTTAGCAAACGTGTAAGGAAAATGAGTAAGGACGATAAAAAAACGGTTTTTAAAGCTTTCATAGAAAAGCATGACATTCTCGTCGTGGATAAGAATCCTACGTCCAGAAGTCGCTTGATTAAGATCATGAGTGATCTTGGATCTAAGCGCCATATGATTCACTCGGTGGGTACATTCAAAGAAGCTATTGATATCATCAACGAAAAAAATATTGGTGTTGTTCTTTCTGACTACTTCATTGGCGGAGGATCAGGATTTGATCTCTTTAAGCTTGCCAGAGAAAAGAATCCCGCTAAAAAGATTTGCCTTATACATGTGACGTCAGATCTTAATCAATCAACTGTTGCAAAAGCTGCTGAAGAAGATGTTGATTCATATGTGATTAAGCCTTTTACCGTTGAGAGTATTCAAGAAAACTTGGTCAATACAATTGCAGATAAAGTAAAACCATCAAAATACATCGTCACTATAGAAGAAGGTAAAGAACTTATTGCTGAAGGGAAATATGATGAGGCGATAGCTAAACTTCAAGAAGCCCTTCCCATGAGTAAAAAACCAGCTCTTGCCATGTTTTATATAGGCCAAGCAGAATTTTTAAAACAAATTACTGACCAAGCTCAGGGCTCCTATAAAAAGGGACTCTCGTATAACAACATTCACTTCAAGTGCCTATCAGGTCTTTTTGATTTACTCATGAGCAAGAATCAATATGTAGACGCTTATGAAGTGGTTAAAAAAGTCGCTAAATACTTCCCAGCAAGCCCGGATAGACTCCAACAAGTTATTCGTTTAGCAGTTCAGACCAATAACTTTAAAGATATGCATTCTTACTACGAACTCTTTACTTCCCTTGATGAAAGATCAAATGCGACTATTAATTATATTGGTGCAGGGCTTTACGTATCAGGCAAATATTTTATGCTCAACAATGCCAAAGATGAGGCCCTAAAACTTTTCGAGGCCATAGGTGTGTCTTGTTCAATCTTCACCAAATATCCAAGGGCCATCATTACTGTTCTTGTTGAAAATAATCTGGTCAATGAGGCCGAAAAGTTTCTTTCACGATTTGATCCATCATCAAGAAGTGAAATTGATTATCTCATCAGTGACTACCTCGTGGATTCCATCAAGTTTAACGATCCAAATCGGCTCGTGAAAAGTGGATTAGAGCTATATAATAAAAATATTAAAGACCAGCGATGCATGGAAATTATGATCAAGAGTATGAGAGAATGTGGTTATAAAGAAGATAAAATCAATGATTTTGTATTTGAAATAAATAAATTGTGGCCGGAAAAAAATGCGGCTTAATTTTTTAAGCAGATTTCTTTAATGATGATTCATTAGCATACCAAGTTTCAACAATTGAATTCAAAACACCTCTACCGCCTACACCCAACAAGATATTTCGCACCAGCAACAACTCCCGGTCATGAAGCTTTTGTGCAGTATGAGTGGCAAGCTGATGCCTTAAATCAATCAATGATTCATTTTTCAGTGTCGATCTCAGCTCTAGTCGACAAAACTCCCAAAACAACTTCTTATTTCTAAAAATAAAGTCCAGGGAGGTATGAGGGAAAAAAGCTGGAGTATCTAGTAACATTTTAATTTGTGAAAGCTGAAAATGATCCTCAGATTCCTTGATTCGAATCAAAGAGCTTTTATCTTTATCTAAGGCAGAACGCATAAATTTTGGAGAATGCTGATCTTTAGTCACCCAAATTCGATGCCCCTCTTCTTTTTTGAGATGAGCAACAAATGTTTCATTTAAAAGGATCTCTAGACATTTAAGATAGGTTAAAATGGCTTGTTCTAATTTAACTCTATCTTTTTTCCCAGCCGACTGGGCTTCAACCAGCAGGATCTCTGCATGAGTGATGTGAGACCTGACTATTTCCGGCATTCTTTTGAAATTCTCCTCCGGAATAACGAATGAATGAATATAGGTATTAAGCTTTATTCCCTCTCCCTCGGTTTCCAAGAGTTGATTTTCATTTAAAACTTTATATCCATTTTCTAACATATTATTAAAATAACGGGCCCGGCTTCGATCCTGAATAATCATAGGAAAGCGAATGGAGCTCGTGAATGGAGTCATCTCTTTAATCTTGAAAGAGTAGTGTTCATTATCGACATGGAAGTCATTTAAAAAGCGAAGAGTCTCAATGGCATTATTTGAAACGAGCTCAAAGTCAGTTAATTTAAACCACACTTCAACTTTTTTATTTTTATAAAAATTTAAAGTGTTCTCTTGATCATCTATCGACTCCTGAACTCCAACAACTTTTCCAACCCATAAATGTTGATAGTCAGTGATATAAAGATGGGTGTCCATCTGAAGTTCATTATTCTCATTTAAAACATGACTAAAACTTTCTAAATTTAAGGCTTCAGAATATTGTGAAATTTGAATTTTTCCCCAATACATATGAGAGGATAAATCCATTTTCTTCTTTTCTTTTAAAAGATGGTGAAATTCATGGGCCTGAGTTTTCCAAGTCTGATCTTCATTAAAAAGTGGATTAAAAGCGACATAAAAATGATAAGGCTTCATGAGAACTCCTCAATAACTAATGACTTTTCGGTTATTGAGAAAATTTTCCGAGTAAAATTTAACTACTTTACCAGTTGCAATTCATTAAATATGTCCTTAACGCCCAAGACTGTTTCGACACATTTCTCTGCTTCTTTTTTCATGGTCCTATTATTGACTTTTCCCTTCAGGTATACGACACCATTTTGAACACCCACCACAACTTGTGTGGCATCCACAATTGGACTTAAGAAGAGCCTATGGCAAACTTCATCAAAAATTTGTTGATCGGAGAGCTCAAATCCTTTGGGGCCTAAACCAGAAAAGTCTATATTAGGTTTCCCCCAAGAAGAACTACTTGCCCCATAATGATCTCGCATAAATTGACCGCCGGTATAG
>CANEVK010000293.1 GCA_947442115.1 Bacteriovoracaceae bacterium
AGGTGATAAAGCTCCTTATTTCATGACAGCGGCCCACTGCCGTATTACTGCAGCCTCAGCACCAAGCCTTGTGACTTACTGGAACTACCAAACTTCTAAATGTGGTGGTGCTCGTGATGGTAAGCTCACAGATTTCAACACTGGTTCAGTTCACCTAGCTTCAAATGCTCGCTCTGATGCTACTTTAGTAAAACTTAACTCTCAGCCAAAACCTGAGTGGAACGTAAACTTTGCAGGTTGGGATGCATCTGAAACTATCGGTACATCTGCTGTTGGTATTCACCACCCGAATGTTGATGAAAAATCAATCTCTTTTGAAAAAGATGCGACTGCCCTTTCTTCTTACGGCGGTCAAACTTCTCCAGGGGACTCAACTCACGTAAGAATTATTGACTGGGATAAAGGAACTACTGAGCCAGGTTCTTCTGGATCACCACTTTTTGATTCTAATCACCGTGTGATCGGTCAGCTTCATGGCGGCGGCGCTGCTTGTGGAAATGATCTTTCAGACTACTACGGACGCTTCTATACAACTTATAAAGAAGCTAATCTTAAGAAATGGCTTGATGCTGATGATACGGGTTCTTTAACTGTTGATACACTTTAACAAAAAAAGCCCACCGAAAGGTGGGCTTTTTTTTTATGTCTTAAGTGTTTGATTGATCAAATTCACAATTTCAAATTGAACTTCTTTATCATCATCTAAATCCATATGATCTAGCGGAGAAAGAATATTTTTAACTTGAGTCATCTCATGTCTGCGGGCCACATGGGGGCCATCATTGAGTACAATATTATTTTCACCAAAAACATTCAGATGATTTTTTACATTTTGAGGGACGATATCATTATCCGCTCCTACAGCATCAATCGTGATGAGAAGATCAACCTTTCTAAAACCATATTCTAGAGAATCTAGCGAATCAGCAACTTCCATGGCGGTATCTCCACCAAAGCTGTGACCTACTAGAACCACTGGCTGATCCTTATGAACTCTCTCGATATATTCTAGGATTTCATCCTGCTGATCCCAACCATAAATCCGTGATCCTTCGATGGCCTCAGCGATCTTACCTACTCCAGCGTAGCCACTTTCAGAAGTCGATGGTGAACTGAAGAGATCAAGACCCTTGATGAAGACAATCGCTGGTTTCTTGATGGATCCTTTCTTTACGGGTGCGTCTGTGATCTCAGAGACATCTTTGATATCTGGTTTTTTTATTTCTGGAGTCTCTGGTTTAGAGCTCGACTCAGGTAGCTTTGGTTTTGGAAGATCCAAAGAAGGAAGTGATGGAGTTGGTGGTGCCGGCAATGATCCCGATGAGGTGCTCAAATCAACTTTATAATCTGGGCCTGACATCTTTTTAAGGGCACTAGGATCAGCGATTTTAAGATCAGATTTTGCCATAGGAGCCGCTTTGAGCTTTTGAGCCTTATTCTGTGATTGCAAGAGTGAACCATAGGTAGTTAAATCAGTTTTCACATCTCCATTCTATCAAGCAACTCTAACATTCAGCAAAAGGCAAAATACACCTCTCTTAATCCTGACTATTATAGTTACATCGATATCCTGACTTGAAAGATTGATAAAAGGTATAGGATAATTTCACCATGAAAATAGCCATTTTTATGCTCTTTGTTTCCCTTGGGGTCTTTGCCGAAGAAATGAGAATCTTATCCTGGAATACGTTTCTTCTTCCCCCTCCCATTAATTTTACTCAACAAAAGCACAGAACAATTGAGATGACTCAACTTCTGCCGCAAATGGGCCAGGATATTTATTTTTTCCAAGAAACTTTCTACAACAAAAGAAGACGACAAATTTTATCATCCCTCAAAGCTTCACATCCTCATCAGACAGTGGCGAAGAAAAATTTTAATCCGACTCAATTTCAGGACGCAGGTCTTGCTATCGCCAGTCGCTATCCTTTTAAAATTTTAGGCCAGGTCAATTTTAAAAACTGTGTCCATAGTGATTGCTTAGCGGCCAAAGCTGCTATCTTGATTGAACTTCAGATCAATAACAAGAAACTTCAAATGGTGAACACACATCTTCAGGCCTGGAATGATCCCAAGGCCATTGAAGTGCGCAAAGCTCAACTTCAGGAAATTAAATTACTCCTCAAGAGATTTGAAACTCCTGGCGTTCAGCAAATTCTTTTGGGTGATTTGAACATAGATGGAAAACTTGAGGAAGAATACAAATCCGCATTGAATTTAATGGGTATGACTTCATCTCCCCTTGATGGGAATATTGATGCAAGTAATGGCTTCCCTACGGAGGGCTGTTTTAAAAATCCAGGAGGGAATGCTCAAGGTGAATGGTTGGATCATCTCTGGATTAAAAAAAATCAGACAGACATTAAGATCGTTAAAAAAGAAATTCTCCCTCTTTATGGGTCTCTATCAGGGAAGTCTTGCCCACTTTCTGATCATTATGCCCTAGAAGTTGTTATAGAAATATGATGAATGCGACCTATGATGACTTTAAGAAGGCACTTTCAGGAGACTCATCATCTAAGCTCATACTTGATCTCAAGGCCTTTCACCAAAATATGGATTGGGTCCTCAAAAATGCTGGGGATAAGAAAATAAGAATTGCCACTAAATCAATTCGAAGCTCAGAAATTCTGAAAAAAATTCTTAATCATTCACCCCTCTTTCAAGGACTCATGACTTTTACTCTCGAAGAGTCCCTTTGGCTCCGGGATTTAGGCTTTAAAGATATTCTCCTTGGATATCCCAGTGTGGATACTATTCAGCTAGAAAAGCTGGCCCTCAGTCCACAGGAGATTACGCTCATGACAGATCGGCCTGAGCATCTTGAAATGCTTGAGCAGATCGCCAAAAAAAATCAAAGCTATTTCTCAATCTGTGTTGATTTTGATCTCTCCATGGATTTACCTGGTTTGCGTTTTGGGGTTTACCGTTCATGGATTCATAATGAAAAACGGCTTCATACTTTCTTAGATACTCTTAAAAAATGCTCACATCTTAAATTGGAAGCCGTTATGGGGTATGAAGCGCAAATTGCAGGAGTAGGTGATTTAAAAAAACCACTCATCAAAACCCTCAAAGCCTTATCTGTTCCCCAATTGAGAAAACGAAGGGCGAAGTTTCTTCAGATTATTCAAAGTTATGGCCACAACATTAAAATCATTAATGGTGGTGGCACTGGAAGTTTAAACTCCACAAATCAAGAGCAGTGTATCTCAGAAATAACTGTCGGCTCTGCATTCTATGCACCAGTGCTGTTTGATTATTATGAAGATTTCAAACTAAAACCCGCTCTCTTTTTTACCTCTCCCATCGTGAGGTTTCCTGATTCGGGAATTTTAACTGTTTTAGGGACTGGCCATATTGCGAGTGGCGAATTAAGCGCCATCAAGCAACCTCTCCCTTGGCTTCCAACAGGTCTTCATTTCCTCAAGCATGAAGGTGCCGGCGAAGTTCAGTCTCCCCTTCATTACTCAGGGCCGCTAGATTTAAAAATCGGAGATCCCGTTATTTTTAGGCATGCCAAGGCCGGTGAAATTTGTGAGCGCTTTAATCATATTCAAGTGATTCAAGATTCAAAAATCATTGAAAAAGTGGAAACGTATCGTGGAATGGGGAAAAGTTTTCTATGAAAAACTGGGCCAAGAATCTTACCTTTTATCCAAAGAATATTTATGCACCTAAGAGCGAGCAAGAGATTCAAGGGATTGTAAAAGATCACT
>CANEVK010000294.1 GCA_947442115.1 Bacteriovoracaceae bacterium
CCCCCTCATCTCGCTGGGCCCGAATGGTCAATTCTTCAATAGATTTATCTAACTTTTCTTTGGTCTTTCTGAGATGGAATTCAGCATAAGGATCCCCTGGTGAAATCATCAGGGCTAGGTTAAATTCTGCGATGGCCCTAAAGTAATTACCCTCTCTAAACTCTCTTAATCCTCGCTGATAAATACCATTTAGTTTTTCTTTAACTGCTTTATCTTCACTGGCCTGTCTCTTTTGAAGCTGCGCCAGATAGTCAGTTGAGACATCTTGATAACTAGAACCTGATGCGGATTTAGATTTTCCTGCTTTTTGCTGCTGAGTAGAGTCTTCACTCGATAAAAGCAAATAAATCGCCACACCAGCAATCGCAATCAGAGGAATGAGATTCTTTTTACCACTTCCCTCTGGAATATCTTCGGCATCTTTCTCTTTATTCACCTTGTTCTTTGCACCAACTTCGACCTTGGCAAATTTTAAAACTGTTTGCCCAATAATAATTTTATCACCTTCATTTAACTGAGACTGAGTGACTTTTTTGTCATTTACAATAATACCATTTTGAGAACCTAAATCTGTGGCCACCCACTGTGTTCCCACTTTTGTGATCTCAACATGTTCTCTACTGGCTTTAGTATCATTCAGTTTGATATCGGCTTTATCACCGCGCCCAATAATAATACGATTTCCTGAGAGAATATAAGACTCTCCCTTCGCCGTACCGGTTAAGCACACCAATCGGAAGTAGGTCCCCGCATCTTTTGGTGTCTCAAAATGTTTTAATACCAAAACGTTTTTAGCCATATTTAATTTTTAACAAAAGTTATATAAAAGCCTTTTGCAAATTTATCTTTTCCAATCAAACCAGAAACATTAACAGAAAAATCTTTTCCACCGATTTCATAATTCTCTTTTTGATGACAACCGTCGTTATTGGCCGATCGATCACACAAATCAATCACAGTAGCAGCAAACCCCTGATCCCTTGCTGTATCTAATAAACTTTGTCCAGCTGAGGCATTTTCTCGTATACCTAATAAATCCTCACACTCAGGATTTAAATTTTGAATAATCTTTTCAGAATTCAAAATCATCACCGGTCCTTGGGCCCCTTCCATAAATTCTTTCATTGTTCTTAAATATGGCCCATCCTCTTCAAGATTCTGAGTTTCTCCACTATCAGTATTCTGGAGTTCTTTGAGACGAGTGAGTAAACTGTTAATGGTATTACGAAGAGGATGAATTTCTTTAAAAAGTGCATTTGAAGTGAGCTCTTTTTGTCTTCCCCTAAGAACAGCTTCAATTTGAAACTTCATTTCATCAATAGGTCTAATCGTCATATAGTAGAGGAGACCAAAAAAGAAAATCGCCACCAACCCGGATGTAATCAGTGACTCTAAATAAGCTTTTGAGTTATTGGAAGCCTCTCGAGAGAGTGAGCTCGGTGAGAAAATAATTGTAATAACTGCCACAACGACTTCTCGACCTAATTTTTCATCATGGGCCTTAATCGCCCTAGTAATACCAATCTGATTATTACCAAGATCCTTAATAACTTCTTTATCCTGATTACTTTCATTCTTATAGAATCTTAACGCGTCAACTGAGAATGGATCATTCACAATTGTATTCAGACTTGAAATAGGACGATAAACTCTGCCTTCGATATCATAGAGTTTATAACTCTGAACACCCTCTGCATCCTCACCTTCCAAAAAATCCGTCCTTACATGATCAAGATTTTTACTCCGAAGATGGGCACTATTGAGATGATCGACTTCAGCAGCGTATTGCTTACCTCTGAGTGCAATCTCTTTAAAAAGTAGAGTTTTGCTATCTCTTAAAACTGGCAAAATGGTCAGATAAATATTTATCGCAATAAAGACAAAGATGAGAATTCCCAGGAGCGCTGACCATTCATACCTCTCATTAAATCCATAGATGAGTGGCATAACTTTATGTTTAAAAATCCAAAAAGGTTTCATCATAATGCTATCAGGCATTGGCTCGATTTGCTTTAACTCATCATAGGCATCATCATCATCCTCATCACCCTTAACAACTTTCTTCTTAACAATCACCTTTTTTTCCAGCACGAAGACAACTTGCAGAATCACGTTAGGGAGGGCAATTTTATCACCATCTTTGATGGTGATTTTTTTAATGATCTTGCCATTTACAATCGTGCCGTTTGAACTTCCTAAATCCTCAGCAAAAGCGGTGTCCTTATTAACCGTAATCCTTAGATGTTTTTTTGAAACACCATCAACACCAACCTGATGATCACACTCAGGGGCACGTCCAATGACGTTTTCTCCATCCTGGAGAATAAATTCCTGACCTCTAAGCTTTCCACCTACTGCTACCAGTTTAAACACTTATGACCTCCAGCTGGTCTCCAACTTTCAAATCTTGAGGGAGATTCCCGGCCGGGAGCTCAAGAGTTTTTGTGGCACGCCAATAGATCCAAGTGAGACGCCAAGGTTTTAGATCTCTTATAATTTTTACCACTGAATTTTTTTGACTAATAAACACAACGTCGATGCTGTATTTCATGAAAAAGGTATGAATGGATCGGCATGGATCGATCATTAAACCGTCTGCACCTTCAATCTTATCTTTAAACATAAGGCCTATTAAGCGACTCATAAATTCCTCGGCCAGAAGAATATCGTTTGAGAGCATTTTACCATTATATTTTATTATTAACTTCACATAGACCCCGACATCATCTTCAGGAGCATTGGTGCAAAAATAGCAACCAACACTGCTGGTAAGATAAAGAAGATCATTGGTATTAAAATTTTCGTTGCAGCGGTAGCACCAGCTTGTTCTGCCCGAGATGATCTTTTTATTCTTAATTCATTAGATAATTGCTTTAAGATAGGACCAATTGAGGCACCCACTGAATCAGCTGCAATTAAGGTGGCGCAAAATGAATTGATCTCTATGATATTAATTCTCCAACCCAACTGCCTAAGTCCTTCGGCCCGAGAAGATCCAATTTTGGTTTCTTTAATTAAGGTTTCAAATTCATCAACGAGTGGGCTTCGCGGAGCTTTCTCAATCACCCTTTGAATAGCTGCCATAAAATCTAGGCCGGCCTCAACTGAGAGTGCAAGCATATCTATAATAAAAGGAAGGGCCCTTAAAACTTCATCAGACCTTTTTTTAATAAGACCATCTAGCCATATGTTGGGATAGAGATATCCAACTATACCCATCACTGGAGTAATACTTAAAGACCAGTTTTCCTCCATAATAAATCTGACTGTTAAAAAGGCAAATGGACCGCCTAAAATCATAAATATTTTGAGGGCCATAAATTCTTCAGGACTTATATCTTTAGAAAGACCAGCATTGGCAATTTTTTGCCGGTAGAGTGTTTTATATTTCTGCTTATTCTTTCCTTGAGTCATGGGTAAAAAATAGCGCTTATAAAAAGGGCGAGTTATTTTTATAAAGAAAGCTTCGTTTTTAATTTTGCTAATATTCTCCGCTTCTTCGAGGGCTTCCTGAGTTTTAAACTTATCCTGCTCCTCCATAAAAACTCGAACAATGATAAAGATGGCAATAAAAATCAAGATGGCAGGGGCCCATTTTAAAAGAGTGTAATTTTCTTTCCAAATTTCTTGATCTTCAGAGCTTTGATCAAAGTATTTTCCAACCACAACACCTTTACTAAACAC
>CANEVK010000295.1 GCA_947442115.1 Bacteriovoracaceae bacterium
AATAAGGGATATCTCGTTTTAGGCTGGGGTGCCAACCAGATACTACCCTCCCAGTGTCATGATCTTATTATCCTTTTAAATTTTCCCTTCAATAAGCAAGATTTGAATGAATTAAAAGATCACTATGATTTACCTGCTTCTCTGGGGCTAAATCACCTAACCTCTTGTGCGGTTAAGCTTGGTCTAAAAGGTTGGGAAGTATTTACGGGGATTCCCGCTTCTCTCGGGGGAGCGCTTTTTATGAATGCTGGAACCAATCTGGGGGAAATAGGCAAACTCGTAAAAAAAGTTACCCTCGTGACTCCTCAAGGTGATTTAAGGGAGGAGACTATAAATGATGAAAGCTTCTCCTATCGTAAAAATCATTTTGTAAAACCTGGTGAAATTATTGTCTCTGCCACCTTAACTCACTTTGGTGTTGATCCACTCATTCCTCAAAAAATTAAGGACTATTTGGAATATCGAAAATCCTCCCAACCTTTGGCGACTAAAAACTGTGGTTGTGTTTTTAAAAATCCCTCTAAGAGCTTGCCTGCAGGAAAGCTGATTGATTTACTCCAGCTCAAAGGAGTGGGACTCGGTGACCTGAGAATTAGTCCTAAACATGGTAACTTTATGGAAAATAGAGGACAGGCGAGCTGGGATCAATTTAAATCCCTGGTGGAGTTGGTAAATTTTGAAATGGATCACTTCTATGGAATAGAGTTTGAATTGGAAGTAAAAATCCCCTACAATTAATTCATGTGGTCAGTTTTTTTAGTATCAATCATAAGCTTAACATCATTTCAACTCTGGGCAGGAGTTCCACACTCTTTTAGTCAGAAAAATATTAGATACAAGACTTTTATAGGAGAATGTCCTCAAAAGTCCTCTGCTAGTTTTGCTCTGATGGTGATGAAAGAATTTGAAAAAAATCATTCTTTAAAATTAGTGAAAGAAAAGATTCTCAAAGAAAAACTTGATGAGAAACATTTCTTATCTGATTACAGAATTAGTTACAATCCCGTGATTAAAACTTTACGTTTGAATCTTGATTGTCCTCAACCCATTATTAAGGTGCAAGTCTATAAGAGTAATGGGGAAGAGCACTATTCTGCCGTTATGGGTGAAAATGCTAAGCTCTATGATCCCGGCTACGAAAATCTCATGAAAGCTGAGAAAAAGCTGAATTATCATCTACCTCTACTGGCCATTTCTACGAAGCAACTTGAGGGCGAAATTCCCATTCAATTAGCGACTTTTATTCAGCAGATGGATAAAGCTCATCGTTCTCAAATATCTGAAATCATTTTGAGTAAAACTAGTGACTTAACGATTGTTTTCGCTTTCTCTGGCAAGGCCACAAGTGTTTTCATAGGGGCAGACCTCTGGGAAGAAAAATTAATCAAGCTGACGAAAATTATTGATTATGTTCATAAGAACAAAAGATATCCAGGTAGTATAAATCTGGTGAATGCAAAAAAGGTTGTTGTCAAGTTTTCGGACAAAATCTAAAATTGAATTGAGGCATGAAGCCTTATTTTTGAGAAGGGAATCTCTCATGACTACCAAAAGTGTAATTGTCGCTTTGGACATCGGAACCACAAAAGTTTGTACTCTGATTGCCCAAAAAACCTCAAAAAATATAGAAATTCTCGGTGTGGGATCTCACCCGAGTTATGGCCTGAAAAAAGGCTCGGTGGTGAACATTGAAAAAACTGTTGAATCAATACGAGCTTCAGTCGAAGAAGCTAAACTCATGGCTGGAATCGAAGAACTTGAATCCGCGTCTGTTGGGATTGCTGGTAATCATATTTACTGCTTTAATTCTTCTGGTGTGGTTCCTGTTAAGAACAAAGAAATCAACCAGGCCGACGTTGATCGAGTCGTAGAAGCGGCTAAAGCAGTCCTTATTCCTTCTGATCGTGAAATTCTTCATGTTATCCCGCAAGAATTTAAGGTCGATAATACCTGCGGGATTAAAAATCCTATTGGTATGTGTGGTTCCCGTCTTGAGGTCAATGTTCATATTGTGACTGGGAAAACCCCACTTATTCATAATCTCATCAAGTGTGTAGAGCAGGCCGGTCTGAATGCTAATTCAGTTATACTTCAACCAATAGCTTCATCTCGTTCTGTACTTTCCATGGAGGAAAAAGAGCTTGGTGTGGTGCTCATTGATATTGGTGGTGGAACGACTGATATTGCTGTTTGGAAAGAAGGCAGTCTTATTCACTCTCAAATTGTTCCTTTGGGTGGCCATCACTTTACAAACGATTTAGCAGTGGCCCTTAAGATCCCTCATAATGAAGCTGAAAGAATTAAGCTTTCTCATGGATCAGTGCTAAATCAGAACCACCTTCATGAAACTTATCTGACTGTGCAGGGTCTTTCTGGCACTAGGGCGAGAGAAGTGTCTTTAGGCTATGTAGCTGAAGTTCTTGGTGCAAGAGCTGAAGAGCTGTTCCAAGTCGTTAAAGAAATTATTGTGGAAAAGAATTTGCAGGATCAAATCACGGGAGGCTTTGTGCTGACCGGAGGTGGTGCGCTTATTAGGAATATGCCGGAGATGGCCGAATATATTTTAGAGAAGCCAGTGAAGGTGGGATATCCGCACGCTTTTGGTGGAATGACATCGGCCATGCAACATCCTAAATTTTCAACTGTCCTTGGTCTCCTCCAGGAATCTGATAAATTTTCTGAAGCCATGGCCAGAGATGAGAAATCTGAAGACGAATCAGATATGTTTGATAGACTAGGTAAATCAATTAAAAATGTATTTAAAGAGATATTTTAATTTCGGAGGACTCTATGTTTGATATCGCCGACAACTCTCAAAATAGCAACGGCGCTAAAATTAAAGTTATTGGTGTGGGTGGTGGAGGCTGTAATGCTGTTAATACCATGATTCGCGCTGGATTAACTGGCGTTGAATATATTGTGGCCAATACAGATTCACAGGCCTTACATGCAAATATGGCAACGACCAAAATTCAACTTGGTGGAAATGTCACTAAAGGTCTTGGTGCAGGGGCAAATCCTGAAGTCGGCAGAAAATCTGCTATTGAAGATTATGAAAGACTTTCTGAAGCCCTTCAGGGTGCTGATATGGTTTTTGTCACGGCCGGAATGGGTGGTGGAACTGGTACAGGAGCTGCGCCAGTTATTGCAAAACTTGCTCGTGAAATGGGTGCACTCACAGTTGGTGTTGTGACAAAACCTTTTGCTTTTGAAGGCAAAAAGCGTGCTCGTCAAGCTGATGAAGGGATTCACTATCTTGAGGAGTCAGTAGATTCACTCATTTGTATTCCTAACCAGCGCCTTCTTCAATTAGCTGGTGAAAATTTATCTCTCGTTGATACATTTAGAGCTGCTGACGAAGTTCTCCTGAATGCTGTTCAAGGTATTTCTGATCTTATTAATAATACAGGTCTTATTAACGCTGACTTCGCCGACGTTTCTACAGTGATGACCAATAAGGGCCTAGCTCTTATGGGAACTGGAACATCAACTGGTCCTGAGCGTGCTCTTAAGGCTGCCAAGCAGGCCATTAGTTCTCCACTTCTAGAGGATGTCTCAATTGATGGAGCAACTGGAATTATTATTAATATTACTGGTAATTCATCCCTCACCACTCATGAAACGAATCAGGCCGTAACGCTCATTATGGAAGCAGCCGATGAGGATG
>CANEVK010000296.1 GCA_947442115.1 Bacteriovoracaceae bacterium
GGGCAGTCGACCCTTCATCGGCTCCAAAGGAGAGGTTGAGCTCGTTAGTGAAGTAAAACTCGAAATGCTTTGTGATGAAGAAAATTATGCAAATGTTATCAAGGCGATGAAGCTTGCCCATCCTTATGAAACACCAGCGTATTACGGGATTAAAACAGTCGGAGAATTGGAATCGAATTAAAAACTTAAAACTTGATCGCTTTATACCGAATAGTCATTTGAACAGTGAGGTTCAGATGAAACGACTCCTTTTATTTTCTCTTCTTTTTTCTCAATTTGCTTTTGCTGAAGAAGCAAAAAAACTAGAGCAACCTACAAGAGAAGTGGCCATTATTGTGACTAAAGAAGGTTATTACCCGAAAAGCCTTTCTGTCTTTGAAGGAGAGAAAGTTAAATTTTTTGTGACCTCAACAGTTGAGGAGCCACATTGCCTGATTGTTGAATCTCATAAAGTGTTTATGGCGGCCAATAAGGGAAAAGTGACTGAGGCCGAAGTGGTGTTCGATAAGGCCGGAGAATTTTCATTTTATTGTCCGAGTTCAAAAAATGACGGAAAACTAGTCGTTTTAAAAAAATTTGTACCGAAAAGAGAAGTGGCTTCGGAAGCAAATGAGACTTCCGTATGGAAGCCTAAAGAATATTAGGAGCTAGAATTCATGAGTAGCGTTTTTCAAGACGCCATTGCCAACCTCCTATCACCCATAGGAGATCTCCTTAAGGACCCTTCGGTCTCAGAGGTGATGATTAATGGTCCTCATGAAATTTTTGTGGAAAGAAAAGGTCTCGTTTATCGAGTGCCTAATCAGTTTTCTGATAATGAAGCCCTCATGGCCTCGATGCGTGCTATTGCTCAGTCAGTGGGACGTGTGATTGATGCAGATAATCCTCGACTTGATGCTCGCTTACCTGATGGGTCCCGTATTGCTGTGGTGATACCTCCCATGGCCAAGGCCGGGGTAACAGTCGCCATTCGAAAATTCTCTGAAGATAAATTGGGTTTGAAAGATCTCATCAACTTTGGATCATTATCTCCGGATGGTGCGCGCTTTTTAGATTGCTGTATGTATCTCGGGAAAAATACGCTGGTAAGTGGTGGTACCGGATCTGGTAAAACCACCATGCTCAATGTCCTTGGTGGAAGAATGCCAAAGACCCAGCGACTCCTCATTATTGAGGATGCAGCAGAACTTCAAATTAAAGCTGAGCACGTGGTGCGTTTTGAGACAAGAAAAGAAAATAAAGAGCGTGGAATCAAAGAAGTCACTATCCGTGACCTCGTGGAATCCGCTCTACGTCTTCGTCCCGACCGAATTATTGTGGGAGAGGTGAGAGGCCCTGAAGCTCTGGATCTTTTGAATGCTATGAGTACAGGTCATGAAGGTTCTATGGGAACAGTTCACGCCAATACTCCACTCGATGCCTGTACTCGGTTAGAGACATTATGCTTAATGGGTGAGACCAGAATCCCACCTGATGCCATTCGAAAAATGGTAGGAAGTGCCTTACAACTTATTGTTCAGTGTTCCCGTTATCACGATGGTGGGAGAAGAACCTCTCACATTTCAGAAGTTTTGGGAGTCGACGAGCACGGTCGCTATATTGTGAAAGATATTTTTCGTTGGGTTCAAACCGGAAAAGATCCAGACAATCATAAATTCATTGGTGAGATGGTTCCAACAGGATATGTTCCCACATTCTTTGAAGAATTTATTGCCAATAAACTCCCTTTCCCGCGGACTAATTTTAAGGCACCAGAATGGGCCCTGCCGATTCTCAAAAAAGCTTCTTAAAATCGAAACTCTTTTGGCTTCATCTGACACTCATCTTATCAGCTGGGCTCATGAAGTATTTTGGCCCTGCAGGGAAATTAGATGGGAGAATCTTTTATACTCTCTCTGAGGCCCGAGATTATCTCCAGGCCTTGAGTCTTTTAGAAAAGCAGAATTATTTTTGGGGCGAGGTTGTTGATTATTGGTTCATGGTTAATTATTCTTGGATTTTTTATCTTGTGATCCCTAAGAGAATTGTCTTCATTCCAGGTTATTTAGATTTCATCGAAACCTCACTGATTATTCTTTTTTTAAAGACGGGTGAATTTTATTCTTTTATGGCCGTTTTGCCTTTTGTCAGTTTTCCAAAGTGGTTAGGCGCCCTGACTCTTTTTTTCTTAGTCGCTGCAAAACTCTTAAAAAGACGTGCGCAAGCTTAGAATTTCGCATTGCTAAATCTTCTTTTATTTTCCCTTCGGTCTCAAATTAGGTTACTTTTGATGTCACTTCAAAGGAGATTCTATGAGTTTAATTAAAAATATTCACGCACGTCAGGTTCTTGATTCCCGCGGAAATCCAACGGTAGAAGTGGATGTGACTTTGGAGAATGGTTTAGTTGGCCGAGCTTCTGTTCCTTCAGGTGCTTCAACAGGAAGTCGTGAAGCCCTTGAGCTTCGTGATGGCGATAAAACTCATTACATGGGTAAAGGTGTTTTAAAAGCGGTTGATAATGTGAATAAGATGATTGCTCCAAAACTTTTAGGCAAAAATGTTTTTGAGCAAAGGGCCTTAGATCATCTGATGCTTGAAATTGATGGAACGGAAAATAAAGAAAAACTTGGGGCCAATGCAATCCTAGGTGTCTCCATGGCCATCTGCCGGGCCGCTGCTTTGGCAAAAAATAAGCCTCTCTATAAGTATCTCTTTGAAGATTTAAAAGTTCCAAATCCTGTAGGGAAAATGAGACTCCCAACTCCACTGATGAATATCATCAATGGTGGGGCCCATGCTTCTAACAATCTTGATATTCAGGAATTCATGATTGTTCCCCATATGAAGAAAAGTTTTTCTGAAAACTTTCGCGCCGGTGTTGAAGTTTTTCATCATTTGAAAAAAGTACTTTCTGATAAAGGCTACTCAACTAACGTGGGTGATGAAGGTGGCTTTGCTCCAGACCTGAAAAGTCACGATGAGGCCCTGGAGTGTATCCTGACTGCCATCACGAAAGCGGGTTATAAACCAGGAATTGATATCTCTCTTTCACTCGATTGTGCCGCTTCAGAATTTTATAAAGATGGAAAATATGAAATGCAGGGGAAAGCTTATACAGCTGCAGAAATGATTCCTTACTATGAGCATATGATGTCAGTCGCTCCGATTTATTCCATTGAAGATGGTTTTGATGAAAGTGATCGTGATGGTTTTATCCATTTTCAGGCCAAGCTTGGGAGCAAGCTTGTGAACGTGGGTGATGATCTTTTTGTGACCAATGCTAAGATTCTTAAACGCGGAATTGACAATAAAGAGGCGAATGCGATTCTGGTAAAAGTAAACCAAATTGGATCACTTTCTGAGACCTTTGATACCCTTAAGCTGGCCTACGATAATGGATTCAAGGCGATTATTTCCCACCGCTCGGGGGAAACGGCCGATGCCTTCATTGCAGACCTGGCCGTGGCATCTGGGGCCGGTCATATTAAAACGGGCTCTGCCTCTCGTTCAGATCGAATCGAGAAATATAATCAACTTCTCCGTATTGAAGAGGAGTTGGGGGCTGCAGCGATTTTTGAACCTGTGAAATAAATCACGAGAAGGGGGACTTCGTTCCCCCTTTTTTTTGTTTGTCTTGATTGCCACTGACCCCTAAAATGTATTCTATGAAC
>CANEVK010000297.1 GCA_947442115.1 Bacteriovoracaceae bacterium
AAATTTAATTGGAAAAAAAATAGATATCTTCCATAAGAACCCCTCTCATCAGAAGAAAATAATTGGAGATTCAAAAAATCTTCCACTGAAATCTACGATAAATGTTGGGCCAGAGGTTCTTGATCTTTTGGTTTCACCAATTTGTGATTCAACCGGCAAATATATTGGACCTATGGTGACATGGTCCATCGTAACAGAAAAGTTAGCTCAAGAAGAAAAAGCAGCCATGATGAGTCAGATGGTAGATTTATCTCCGATCAATACCATGTTCTCAGATCTAACTGGTAAATTGACTTATATGAACCAAGCTTCTAGAAGTACATTGAAAACTTTAGAGAAATATCTTCCTGATAGAGTTGAAAATCTTGTCGGTCAAAAAATTGATATCTTTCATAAACGTCCAGAGCATCAGTTGAAGATCATTTCTGATAAGAGAAATTTACCTCACTCAGCTAAGATTCATCTTGGACCTGAGACTCTTGATTTATTAGTTTCGCCAATTTCAGATGCTAGCGGAAAATATATTGGTCCAATGGTTACATGGTCTGTTATCACTTCTAGTGTTAAGCTTGCAAGGGATCTAGAAGAAACGGCGGAACAATTAGCGGCAGCCTCAGAAGAACTTTCTGCAACTGCGACTCAGCTAAATTCAAACTCTAATCTGACTTCACAACAGTCAAATGCTGCTGCTGCAAGCACAGAGGAAGTTGCTAAAGGTGTTCAGATTGTAGCGACAAACACAGAAGAAATGGTGGCATCTATTAAAGAAATTTCTCGTAATACTTCAGAAGCTGCGAATATTTCAAAAGATACTATGAAGCGCGCAACTGATACAAATAAAACAATTACCCAGCTTGGTGTAAGCTCAGAGGAAATTGGTAATGTTATTAAAGTTATTAGTTCAATCGCACAACAAACAAATCTTCTTGCCTTGAATGCTACGATTGAAGCGGCTCGCGCCGGTGAAGCAGGTAAGGGTTTTGCTGTTGTGGCCAATGAAGTCAAAGAGCTTGCAAAGCAAACGGCAAAAGCCACAGATGATATCACCAACCGAATTAATGCTATTCAGGGTGACAGTAAGGATGCAGTTTCGGCGATTAATGGAATTAGCACCGTGATTGAGAAATTAAATTCTATTTCAGTTTCGATTGCAGCAGCTGTTGAAGAGCAAACGGCGACGGCCAATGAAGTGGCCCGTGTTGTGAAAGAGTCTAATAAGGGTGTTGAGGAAATTGCTAACGTTGTTCGCTCAGTATCTGGGACTGCCAAGCAAAATTCAGCAGGAGCTTCTCAGACGCTTGAGGCGGCAAGATCTCTTACGTTACTAGCTGAAAAACTTAAAAACCTTGTTAAGAGTTTAAATAATTAATGAAAATCTTAGTTGTTGATGATTCTATTGTTTTCAGATCACAGATCTCTGCCTCACTAAGTGGGGTAGAGTCTGTAGAAGTTGTAGGAACGGCTCCTAATGGAAAGATTGCCATTCAAAAGCTTCTTCAGTCACAAATTGACCTTATTACATTAGACATGGAAATGCCCGAGATGAATGGGCTTGAGACCATCAAGGAAATGAAACGCCTTGGGATCAAAACTAAGATTATTGTTTTTTCATCGCAAACAGTACGTGGTGCTGAGGCTGCTCTGGATGCATTGTCTGCTGGTGCAGATGATGTTGTGGCCAAGCCTTCAGCTGATGATATCAATTTCGAGAAGGCCCAAAAAATGATTGAGCAAGCTTTAGTGCCAAGAGTACTTCAGTTTTTAAAATCAGGAGCAAGACCTCTTAAAAGCCCATCCGCTACTCAAATTTTTTCACAATCACCCGCATCCTCAACATCGCTTTTACAAAAGAAAAATTTAAAAAATTTCCTCCCTAAAGCCGTTGTTATTGCTTCAAGTACAGGGGGGCCTTCTGCCCTTGAGGCAATTTTTGCGAAACTTAAATGTGAACCAAAAATCCCCATTTTTATTGTTCAGCACATGCCACCTGTCTTTACCCAAATATTGGCGAGGCGCCTCGGTGAGATCTCTGGTCTTACAGTTCATGAAGCAGTTAATAACCAAGAAGTCTTACCTGGTCATGTCTACCTTGCTCCTGGTGGATTTCATATGATTGTCGCCAGTCTATTAGGAAAGCTTTATATTAAACTAAATGAAGATGCACTTCGCAATTCTGTTCGTCCTGCTGCGGACTTTCTTTTTGAGTCTGCAGGTTCCATTTTTAAAAATCAACTTCTGGGTATTGTACTTACAGGTATGGGTGAAGATGGGGCTGCTGGTTCAAAGTACATTTATGATTTAGGTGGCGGTATCATAATTCAAGAGAAAGAAACCTGTGTTGTCTTTGGTATGCCGGGTGCAGTTTTTATGAATGATACTTTTGATGATATTATGAATTTAGATGAGATTTCTGAACATTTGAGGTCGGTAATTATATGAGTAAATATTTTGGAGAGTTCCTTGTAGAAAAGGGTATTATCACAAAAGATAATTTAGTTGATGCCTTGGTGGAGCAGGTCTCATCGACTCCTCCTCTTTGCCAAATTGTTTTTGAAAATAATATTATTGATTCTCAAAAACTTTTTGAAATTTTTCGCCATCAACAAGACTATAGTTCAGATTTCATCTCGTCTTGCAAAACACTTGGTTGTTGGTCGCAAGAAGTTCAATTTAAAATCAATGCTTGTCTTGATGAGCTTAGAAAACCTCTGGGACATATTTTAGTCTCAAGGGGCTGGATTGATCTTAAAAAGCTTACTCATATGTTAGATGAGTTTTTATCTCAATTGACAGTACAAATTCCTAAAACAGAACCTGTTGCAGTCCAGATTAAGACGCCTGAAATTTCTGTTCCCATTGTTGTTTCAGTTCCAGCTTCTTCTACGGATGATCTCCTAGAAACGATTCAGCCTGGCATTTTAAGTGAGTTTGATGAAACCTTTGATGAGAAAAAAAAGAAGATGGTTAGGGTTGCGTTATCGCTTATTAAGGATAATCTAGAAGCTGATCCCAATGTGTGCAAGAAGCTGTTTTCAGATATCCTCAAAATTTTAACGACCTTGAATGATCAGCTTGCGATGTTGGCCTTAGAAAAAATCACAGAGCTCCTTTCAGCGATGATTGGAGCAATTACTAAGATTAATGCCAGTCAGGGAACATTATCCAAAGATAAATTGTCTCAATCGACAGCCGAACTAACTAAGGCCATCGATCTTGCTTGGACGCTAAAGCAAAGTATTCTTACTGAAGCCACGGAAAGAAGTTTCTTTTCTGACCAAGTTCAGCGCCAAATATTTGATACTCAAATATCAACGCTTAAAGGATTAGTATGACAAAGAAATTAAAAATCTTAAGTGTCGATGACTCTAAATCCATACATACTTATTTGCAGCAATGTCTTGAGCCAATTACTGAGAAAATTGAGCACGTTTATAATGGTGAAGAGGCGATTGCTAGACTTCAAAATGATCTTAATGCTTTCGACCTTATTATTTTAGATTGGGAAATGCCACTAAAAGATGGTCCGGCTACTTTTAAAGAACTTAAAGAAATGGGACTTAAAACTCCTGTGATGATGTTGAGCTCAAAGTCTAGGCCTGAAGATATCATGCAAATGCTTGAGGCAGGGGTTGCCGATTACATGATGAA